>DASWOP010000213.1:0-5838 GCA_036404255.1 Acidobacteriaceae bacterium
CCGCGCAGGGTGTCAAGTGCTGAAGAATGGGGAATGGTGCGAAAGAGGTTGATTTTACTGGGGAAAATAATTGCCCGGAGCGTGGCGCAATGGGGTGGGTGAAGTTGGTATTCTGAATAGGCAATGGAAACACCGCCGGGAACTACCGGCGGTGTTTCCTGTTTAACGGGGTTGGTTCGAGCAAAATCACGTCTGGGCTATTGGCAGGAAAGTGGTGGTCCATCAGCTACGGACGCTGCTGTATAGAAGCTGTGATTCTGCCGATATACAGACGAACCAACATGGGGCGAAACAAGGCATGTTCTCGATCATAGGAATTCTCGTTGTCTTCGGCAGCGTGGCGGCGGGCTACCTGATGGAAAAAGGGAAGATCGCAGTGCTGCTGCAGCCGTCGGAACTGATCATGATTGGCGGGGCGGCGATTGGCACGGTGTTGACGGCAAATCCAATCCGCATTCTGAAGAAGATCGCTGAGGGGCTGGTTGGTGCGCTGAAGGGATCTGCGTATACGAAGCAGAGATACCTGGAGACGCTGAAGATGCTGTTTGACCTGCTGGCGAAGGCTCGCAAAGAGGGCGCGGTGGCGATTGAAGCTGACGTGGAAGAGCCGGAGAAGAGTGCGACGTTTACCAAGTATCCGGTGTTTCTGAAGGACCATCACGCGCGTGACTTTGTGTGTGACACGATGCGCATGGCGATCACGGGCGGGGTGAGCTCATTTGATATCGACCAGATGATGGAGCTCGATATGGAGGTGCATCACCATACATTGGAGCAGCCGAGCCAGGCGCTGACGACGGTGGCGGACGCGCTGCCGGGGCTGGGCATTGTGGCCGCAGTGCTGGGCGTGGTGGTGACGATGGGGTCGCTGGGCGGGCCGCCGGAGGAGATTGGGCATAAGGTGGCCGCGGCTCTGGTGGGGACGTTTCTCGGCATCCTGCTGTGCTATGGAGTGGTGGGGCCGCTGGCCTCGAACATGACGAAGAGCGTGGAGGAAGAGCACCACTACTACCATGTGCTGCGCGTGGTGCTGCTCGCTTTCGTGAAGGGAACGTCGCCGATCATGGCGGTGGAGATGGGGCGGCGTGCGATTCCGGCTTATGTGCGTCCCGATTTCTTTGAGGTGGAGAAGGCGTGCCGCACCAAGAGCGGAGATGGTCCGGCTGTAGAGGCTGAGGTGGCGGCTTAGTGAGGCCGCGTGGGGGGATGCTGGTGGAGACATTCGCGAAATACTGAGATCCTTCGGCTGCGCCACTCGCGATGAGGCTGCGAGTGGCTACGCTCAGGATGACGGTTTTGGTGTGGGGGGAGGCGCAGGTCAGGGTGAAAGACGAACAGATCATTATCGTCAGGAAAAAGAGCGGCCATGCCGCGCACCACGGTGGCGCATGGAAGGTGGCGTATGCCGATTTTGTGACCGCCATGATGTCGCTCTTCATCGTGCTTTGGCTGATGAACAGCAGCAAGCCGGTGCAGGAGGCCGTGGGAGGATACTTTCGCGATCCGAAGGGCACGGCACAGAAGAAGGGCTCGACGCTGAATGGGATGGGCGAGACCGCGGAGGTGAAGCAGGAGGATATGGCGAAGCTGAGGGCGGACCTGATCAAGTCGATCGAGAAGATGGCGAACTTTGAGAAGCTGAAGGACCAGATCGAGTTGACGATTACGCCGGAGGGGCTGCGGATCGAGATGATGGAAGACCCGAAGGGAACATTCTTTGAGCCGGGACGAGCGCAGCCGACGCCGGTGCTGGGCGATCTGCTGAAGATACTGGCGGCGGAGACGGGAAAGCTGCCGAATAATATTTCGATTGAAGGGCACACCGATGCAACGCCCTATTCGGTGACCGGGGTTTACAGCAATTGGGAGTTATCGACCGATCGCGCGAATATGGCGCGACGATTGATGGAAGGCAGCGGTCTGCATACGGGGCAGGTGGTGCAGGTGCGCGGATTTGCCGACCATAATCTGCGCAAACCGCTGCAGCCGAACGATGCTTCGAACCGGAGGGTTTCGGTGATTATTCAGTACCTGGTGAAGCCGGGGCAGTTGCCGGGGTCGGTCTTCAAGGGGAGTTTGCCTGAGGGTGCGATTGCTGGGAGTAGGTAGAGGCTTCGTTGCGGGTGATGCAAGGGGATGCGGGGCAGGAGGTACAGCCTGCGAAGGTCGCGCTCCACGCGCGATGCCCACCCGACGACGATGAAGCTGTCGTGAGGATGGGACACCGAGAGTGGTGGCATTCAGGCTTAGGCGAAGTGCTTGACGATGGCGGCGACGGCGAGTGCTTTGCCGGCCGGGGCTGCGTCGGGGCGGGCCTGGTTCTCAGCGTGGATGAAGGTGATGTCGCGCAGGCCGATGAAGCTGAGGATGGTGCGAACGTAGGGCGCCTGCTGGTCGTAGGCGGCGGCAGGCGAGTCTCCGGTGTAGTAGCCGCCGCGGGCGGTGATGACGATGACTTTAGTGTCTGCCTTGAGCAGACCTACGGGGCTGCCAGTGGCGTAGCTGAAGGTCTTGTTTGCGCGGACGACGAGATCAATCCATGCCTTGAAGGATGCGGACACACCAAGGTTCCACATGGGGAGGCCGATGACAATGGTGTCCGCGGAGAGCAGTTCGGCGATGAGCTTGTCTGAGAGCGCGAGGTGCTGCTTCTGCTCGGGGGAGAGGCTCTCTTCGGGCGTGTAGTAGGCGCCGATGAGGGGCTCGTCCACGAAGGGAAGGCTGGAGGTGGCGGTGTTGCGGTGGATCACGGTGCCGCCGGGATGTTTGGCCTGCCATGCTGCAGCGAACTGAGCGGTGAGCTCGGAGGATACGGAGGCGGAGCGGGGGCTGGAATCAAGCTGGAGCAGGGTGGGCATGGTGTGATTCTCCTCAAATAGATGTTGCAACACATATTGGAGGCTTTGGGGGAGGGGGAGGATTCAGAAAGATGGAGGAGGATGGCGCTGAGGGGTGAGTTTTATGGCGGTGAAAGATTTGCGCGCGTCGCGCGGCCGTCGCTTTGCGACGCTATCCCACCCTAATCGCGATGAAGCTGCGATGAGGATGGGGCACCCAGAGTATGGGTGGTGCGGAGGATTTGTTCGACGATGAGGAGGTCGGCTTCGGTGTCTACGCCGATGGTGTCGGTTTCGACGGGTTCGACGTAGATGTTGATGCCGTTTTCGAGCCAGCGGAGCTGTTCGAGACGCTCGATGACTTCCAACTGGCTGGGGGGCAGGGCCGGGAACTGCTGCAGGGCGGCGCGGCGGTAGGCGTAGAGGCCGATGTGCTTCCAGTGGCCGGCGTGGCCGGTGGCGTCGCGGTCAAATGGAATGGCGGCGCGGGAGAAGTAAAGCGCGCGACCATCGGCGGCGGTGACGACTTTGACGGCGTTGGGGTTGTTGACGTTCTCCGGCGTGCAGGGGGTTTTGATGGTGGAGACCTGGACGTGTTCGCGCTGGAAGGGGAGCAGCAGGGCGGCGATGTGGGCGGGTTGCAGGAGGGGTTCGTCGCCCTGGATGTTGACGTAGATGTCGGCGGCGAGGCTCTGCGCGACGGCGTGGAGGCGGTCGGTGCCGGACTGGAGGTCGGGCGAGGTGAGGCGGAAGGACCAGCCTTCGGCGGCGCAGAGGGCGGCGACTTCATCGGAGTCGGTGGCTACGACGATCTCGTCGAGCTGCGGACAGGCGCGGGCGGCATCGACTACCCAAGCGAGGAGGGGGCGGCCGGCGAGCTGGCGCAGGACTTTGCGGGGGAGGCGGGTGGAGGCCAGACGCGCAGGGATGATGGCGGCTACACGTTGCGTTTTGTGAGGGATGGCCGCCATAGGCGTTATGGTGGCGGTGATTGGAATCGAACCAATGACCTACGGGTTATGAGTCCGTCGCTCTAACCATCTGAGCTACACCGCCTGGTGTGGGGGATGCTGATTGCGGTGTCGCAAGGAAGCACTCTTTCGATGATACGAAGCATCGCGGAGGAGGTCAAACTCCTGCGCGGAGGGCGGAAGGCTCGCGATGCTCGCAGAGGCAGGTGAGGGCGCAACTGAGCGCTGGAGTCAGGTATCATTTCGACAGCGGTATCGTCTAACCCATAGCGACCCAGCATTTTGCCGCAACACGTGGAGTTTCATGCCCAAGATTTTCAAGATTTCGCTGCTTACCTTCTCCGTTCTCCTGGTTTTCTTTGCGTTTGCAGGGCAGAACCTGCGCAGCGTGCGCGCAGACGAAGGGGTGGCCAGCGCCTATCGCCAGATCAATGTGTACAGCGAGGTGCTGCAACGCATCCAGAGCGATTACGTGGTGGATCCGAATATCGATTCGGTGACGAATGGCGCGCTGCGCGGGCTGCTGGAGTCGCTGGATTCGGATTCGAGCTACCTGACGGCGGCGGATTACACGGAGTATAAGAAGGGGCCGAGCGGGCATGCGCAGGTTGGCCTGAACGTGGCCAAGCGGTTCGGCTATGCGACGGTTGTGTCTGTGGTGGCGGGTAGCCCGGCAGACAAGGCGAACCTGAACGATGGCGACATTATTGAGTCCATTGGGGCGACGAGCACGCGGGATATTGCGCCGGCGATGATCCGGGCGATGCTGGAAGGGCAGCCGGGTACGCCGGTGACTGTGTCGGTGATTCGGCCGCAGCGGGCGACGCCGGAGAAGGTGACGCTGACGCGTACGAATGTACAGCTGGGCGCGACCGCGGATACGCAGTACGAGAACAACAGCATTGTGCAGCTGAAGCCGACGACCATCGACAAGGAACGGGTGCAGGAGATTGAGCAGAGGCTGAAGGCGATGCAGAAGGCGGGGAACCGGAAGATTCTGCTGGACCTGCGCGATGTTTCGACGGGCGATGTGAACCAGGCGGTGAAGCTGGCGAATTTGTTCCTGGCGAAGGGGACGATTGCGACGCTGGAAGGGCAGAAGTTTGCCAAGCAGACGTATACCGCCGATCCGGGCAAGGCGGTGAACACGACCGCGCCGCTGGCTGTGCTGGTGAATCATGGAACGGCAGGGCCGTCTGAGATTGTGGCGGCGGCGATCCTGGATAACAAGCGCGGCGATGTGGTGGGCGAGAAGACTTTCGGCGAAGGCGTGCAGCAGAAGACGATTGAACTGCCGGAGGGCGCGGCGCTGATCCTGACGATTGCCAAGTACCAGACGCCTGCGGGCAAGGTGATCGAGGACGAGGGTATTACGCCGACGCTGGTGGTGGCTTCGCACGCCGAGATGGCGATGGTGGATGAGGACGAGGAAGAGGCTCCGGCGCCTGCGGCGGCGGCCCCTGCGGCCAAGCCGGCTCCGGCGCAGCCGAAGATGGACGATCAGCTGACGAAGGCGCTGGATGTGCTGAAGCTGAAGTCGTAGTGCGGTAATGCTCCGGGGCTAAAGCCCCTCTGCAATCTATGCGGCTTACCGTGCAGGCTAGAGCCTGCACTCCCCCGGCTGAAGCCGGGGGCTTAATCCGAAAGGCTGCGGTGGGTGTGAGCAGCATGGGCTGAAAAGCGGACGAATCGCAACTCCAACATGCTATGTTGGAGTTGCGGTGCAGACCCTCTTCCAAAACGATCCGGAAAAACAGCGTCCGGAAGATGCAGATGCGAAGCAGCTCGAAGGCGTTGGGGCTGTTGAGGAAGAGAAGGCCGAAGAGCCTGCCGGGCGCAGGCGATTCTGGAGGTGGCGGCGCGGAGTGAAGCTGCCGTCTTTGCCGTCCCTACCCGAACCAAAATTCAAAGATCATCACACGCTCGTACGGGTAACGTTCGGGATTTTTCTGCTGCTTTCCGCGGTGTTTGGCGTGATGGTTGGGCTGATGTTCATCTATGCCACAAACCTGCCGCAGATCGATGAGCTG
>DASWOP010000214.1:0-6576 GCA_036404255.1 Acidobacteriaceae bacterium
CTCGTCAAAACGGCCCTCAAGGAAGGCGCGGGCGTAGACGCCGGGCGAGGAGTGGCCCTGGAAGTAGATGAGGTCGCCAGGCTGCTCTGCCCCTCCTTCTGCGGCGGAGTTGTATTTGCCGTGGAAGAAGTGGTTGAAGCCGACTTCGAGCAGGGTGGCCTGCGAGGAGTAGGTGGAGATGTGGCCGCCAATGCCGGCATCCTTCTTGTTCTGGCTGTGCACCATGGCCATGGCGTTCCAGCGCAGCAGCGCTTCTACGCGGCGCTCCATGTCACGATCGCCGGGATAGGGAACCTCTTCATCCACCGGGATGGTGTTGCAGTAGGGGGTAACGAACTGGCCGGGGCTGCTGACGCCGAGCGTGCGGGCGTGGTCACTGAGAGCCGCTAGTAAAGCGGCTCCTTGACCGGCGCCATCGGAGGCAACGTCATCAAATGCTTCTAGCCATTCGGCAATCTCTTCGGGGAAATCGTTCACTGCATTCTCTGGATTCATGGTCATAAGGAAGTTCGGTGGCGCGCGGCCCCGTGCGGGCTGAATGCGCGCAAGTGTCGAGTCCATAGGATATCTGGTTTTGCCTGGAAGATTCCAGCGCGCCGGAGGGAGTCTCGCAATGCGGAATGCCGTTGCGGGGCGGATTGCTGTTTATGTGGAGTAATCGGCGTTGATGTGGACGTATTCGACGGTGAGGTCGCAGGTAAGAAAGCGGCTGGAGGCTGTGCCCTGGCCGAGATCCAGATGGATGATGTATTCGCGCTGCTGCATGTGCTCGTGTGTGGCGGCTTCGTCAAAAGAGGGCGAGCGCACGCCGAGCTCGAAGACGGGATGCGGTCCGATGTGGATGGTGACCAGCGCCGGGTCGAATTGCACGCCTGAGTAGCCGGCGGCGGCCAGGATGCGTCCCCAGTTGGGATCGCCGGAGGACCAGGCGGTCTTGCAGAGGGGAGAGTGCGCGATGGCGCGGGCGACCTGGCGGGCTTCGGCAGCTGTGCGGGCGCCGGTGATGGAAAGCTCGACAACGTGGGTTACGCCTTCGCCGTCATCGACGATCTGGTGGGCGAGCGAGTCACAGATGGCATTCAAAGCCTGCTGGAAGGTGGGGAAGGAGGCTTCGTTCAATTCAACGCCGGTGGTGCCGCTGGCAAGCAGGAGGACGGTGTCGTTGGTGGAGGTGTCGCCGTCGATGGAGATGGAGTTGAAGCTGGCCTCGACAGCGGGGGCTAGCGCGGTGCGAAGGGCTTCCGGGGAAGAGACAATGTCTGTAAAGAGATAGACGAGCATGGTGGCGTGCGGCGGGCCGAGTTGCGGGCCGATCATGCCTGCACCTTTGCAGGTGCCAAAGATGTGAACCGTCTTGCCGTCGATCTCGAAGGCGGCGAGCGCGGTCTTCAGCTTCGTATCGGTCGTCATGATGGCGCGGGCGAAGAGGGTGGCGTGCTCTGCGCTGCTACCGAGCCCGGCGATGACTGCGGGCAGCGCATCGGTGATCTTTTCCACGGCCATGGGCACTCCGATGACCCCGGTGGAGGAGGGGAGAACCTGCTGTGGTTCGCAGCCCAGGGCGGCAGCTACGGCGGCGCAGCTGGTGCGGGCGACGGAGAGGCCCTGTTCGCCGGTGGCGCAGTTGGCGTTGCCGGAGTTCACCAGAACAGCGTGGACGTGGCCGCCGGTATGGGCGATGTGTTCGCGGCCGACGATGATGGGGGCGGCAACAACCTGATTTTTCGTGAACATAGCCGCGGTACTGGCGCTGTTGGGGGCAACGGCCAGCGCGAGGTCGAGGTTCCCGCTGGCTTTGATTCCGGCTTTGACGGCGCCCCAGCGGAAACCGCCGGGAAGGGTGCTATCGGAGGGCGTAAACGTGAGGCTGGAAGGGCTTAATTTGGTCATGGGTAAGGAACAGGGTAGGCAAAATATCACCTTTAACCCCGACTTCTAAAGTTATCATGCGATGAAAATATTGGGATAATTCACTTTTTTGATTTGAGAGTCGCAACAGGTCTGATACTCTGAGCGAGTTCAAGACGACTTATATCTTTCCTCTGGTTACTGTTAGCGCACCGAAGCGGTTAGCCAGTAATTGGCCCAAGCAATTTCCAAATCTGTGGAGGTTCCAAGATGCCTTTTAAGACGTTTCATTCTCTCAATTGTTCAAAAGCGCAGGTTTTACTGCTCGCGTTCGCCACATCGGTAGCCGTGATTGCCACCGGCTGCGGTATGGGAACTACAGTTGCCCCGGTTGCGAAGGATACCTCCCTTGCAGGGGTGAACGGCCTGGTGCATGGCGGCCCGAACGCTATCACAAACGCCACGGTAAATCTTTACGCAACAGCTACTGCTGCATACGGTACTTCGAGCGTTCTCCTTGGAACCACGAACACTGACTCGAACGGCCACTTCGACTTCGGCAGCACGGCTCTCCCCTGTCCTGCCACGCAGCAGGCCTACCTCACGATTGTGGGCGGGCAAACAGGCGGCAACACAAACAACTCGCAATCGCTGCTCATGGCTGCGCTTGGCCCCTGCACCAATATTTCGACCTCCACGGTGATCTACGTCAGCGAGGTGACGACCGTTGCCGCTGGCTACGCTCTGAGCAACTTCATCGGCATCAGCGGAACCACCGTCAATGTCTCTGCCCCGGCCACAAACAATGCGATCACGCCCTCCTGCACTGGCACCGGCAGTGCGATGACGTGCTCGGCCGCTGGCCTCGCGCACGCCTTTCTGAACGCCCTTAATCTGGCTAACTCTGTGAGCACTTCGGGCACACCGTTGCCGACCGGCCAGGCCTACACGACCGTCCCCGGCAACACGAATAGCGTTGTCCCAACGCTGCTACTGAATACGCTGGGCAACATCTTGCAGTCCTGCGTGAATTCAGCCGGGGGCACAGCAGGAGACAGCACCAGTTGCGGCAAGCTCTTCACCTACACCACGCCGCCTACAACGAGCACGGCAAGCCCCGTCACTCCGACGAACACTCTGCAGGCGGTTGTGAATCTCGCAAAATACCCGTCTCTTACCCCTGCGAACGTCACCGCGCTTTATGGCATTGCGACTGCGCAGACGTTCTTCTCTCCTGCTCTCGCTGCCGTACCGGCTGACTACTCCATTGGTGTCGTTTATCACGGGCCTACCGCTTTGGTGAACTACGTCTATGCCTTCTACAGCACCACGGATATCTCGGACAACATCTACACGCTCTCCCAGCCCACCAGTTCTGCAGGTCCAGTCGTCCTCAACCAGATCGCTTCCAACGGCAGCAGTGGCGCCAGCTCTGGAACTATCACGAATCTGGCGTGCGCTGCCGCCTCTCCATGCGCCGGTGCTACGGATACTCTCGGCAATCTTTGGGTAGCTAACACAAACGGCACCAACCTGAATGTGTATGACATCACCACCTCGACTGGTGCGTTCACCTCGTATGCCTTGCCGACAGGCACCAACCCCAACTCGGCTGCGGTTGACCGGAACAATACCGTCTTCGTTACCTCCGCGAATGCTACGGCGAGCAACGTCTACAGCAAGACCACAGCCGCTTCCAGCTTCACAGCCCTTTCGGTTGCGGGCTCTCCGGTGACGGAGACGCCTGCATCGCCTGAGTACATTGCCGTAGATGCCTCTGGCAGCCTATGGAATGTCAACTACAACACAACTGCAACCAACGTCACGTACATTCAGAACGCGGGTACGGTCTCCGCACCCGCGTTCACCAATGCCTATGTGCCCGTCGTGGTAGGCTCCGCTGGATCCGGCTACACTGTCATGCTGGATGCTTCCGGCAATGCCTGGGTCAACAACCTTAGCTCGTTGGGCAAAGTCACGCCGGGTTCAACCACTGCTACCAGCACGGCGATCTCCGCCACCGGTGGGAATGCCTCGGCTACCAACCCTAAGGTCACTGCCAACGCCCGCTTCAGTACGCTTGATGGCGACGGCAACATCTTTCTCCCAGAAAACAATGGCGCCACCAGTGTACTCTTTCAGTACTTTCCGGGTACCGGGAACTTTATCTACCTGAGCCCATGCACGGGAAACACCGGCACGGCCTGCCTCGCCTCCGGCCTCAAGATCGCCTCTCCCCGCAACGCCATCACGGATTCCACGGGCAGCGTTTGGGTCACAAATCCCAGCGCAACCGTAGCCAATGGCAACCTGGTTCAGGTCATCGGAACTGGCGCACCCACCTGGCCGCAGCTCTCATACGGCCTGCCAGGTGTTCGCCCCTAACTCTGTACTAACCAATTCACAGAAAGCGCCCCGGTTCGCCGGGGCGCTTTCTTTGTGTGGCGGTATCCTTGAAAAGATGACTTCTCAATCTGCTGAGCCGTTTCTTCTTCTGGAACATGTGAGCGTTGCGCGGGGCGACAATGTCGTTCTGCATGACATCAACCTGCGTATTCAGCCGGGCGAGCATGTTGCTATCCTGGGGCCAAATGGTTGCGGGAAATCCACGCTGATCAAGACCATGACCTGCGAGTGCTATCCGCTGGTGACGCCGGAGATGCGGGTGCGCATCTTCGGGCGCGAGCGCTGGGATCTGACGGAGTTGAAGAAGCGACTGGGCATCGTCAGCGCCGAGCTGCCGGGCCGGCAGACGCGCACCACCACGGGCTTTGATGCGGTGGTGTCGGGTTTCTTTTCCAGTTCGACACTATGGCCGAATCTTACGGTAACTGACGCGATGCGCGAACGGGCGCGCGCGGTGATGGCGCAGCTGGATGCGACGCATCTGGCAGGAAAGCCGGTGGGTGAGATGTCTGCCGGCGAGCAGCGGCGGACGATGATTGGCCGCGCGCTGGTGCAGTCCAGCGAGATGCTCCTGCTGGATGAGCCGTCGAACGCGCTGGACATCGCAGCGCAGCGCGAACTGCGCGAACTGCTGCGGAAGCTGGCACGCGATGGCGTCGGCATCCTGCTGATCACGCACCTGCTGGCGGATATTCCGCCGGAGATCGAACGCGTGATCATGATGAAGGCTGGCCGCATCGTTGCCGATGGGCCGAAAGAAGAACTGATCACACGTAAGCGGCTGCGGGAGCTGTTTGGCGTGGACGTGGAACTGACGCGGCAGGATGGGTACTACTATATCCGGTAAAAACTTCAGCACGGAAACCACGGATTACACGGATCACCACGGATTTAGAAACAAAGACAATAAAAATAGATTTTAAAGACAAAGACATCAAGAAATAAAACGCGGATCAGAACATCCCTGAAAACTCAGATTTGTTCCTGATCCGCATTTCATTTCTAAATTCTTTATATCTTTGTTTCTAAATCCACTTTTATCCGTGTAATCCGTGCTGAAGCTGGTTATCAGTGCTGCGAGCCGATCGTCTCCAGCTGTACCAGTTCCGGCTTTTCGAACTTGTAGCTGCCGAGGACGGCGATCTTTGGCAGGGGGCCGCGCACCATGGCGACTTCGTCGCAGGCGTAGAGGCGTGGACAGCTCTGGCAATCCTTGTAGACCTTGTCGGGCATCTGCGCGCGCTCTGCCATGCGGAAACCGAAGTGGAAGAAGAAATCCGGGATGCGCGTGAAGAGGCAGACCGCGGCGACGCCTTGCTCGTTCGCTTCTTCGAGGAGCGCGCGCAGGATGCGCCCGCCTGCGCCCTGGCCTTTGGCCTCGGGCATCACGACGATGGAACGAATTTCAGAAAGGTGCGGGCCGTAGAGATGCAGCGCGCCGCAGCCGAGGAAGACGCCAGATTCGGATTCAGCCACGACGAAGTCGCGCACGTTCTCGCAGATCTCGGAGTAGTTACGCGGCAGCAGGGTGCCGTCGTGCGAGAGCGACGTGATGAGGTCGTAGATGTTGGTGGCGTCGCTCAAGCGGGCGTTGCGCACCGTGGATGTCTGTTGCATAGCGTTTCCTGTACTCTTCAGCGGGCGCTTGCAGCACTCGCGATTTCTGTTATTTTACCCAGTGCGGCGACTTGCTGCCGCGCTGCTTTCAATGCTGTCTTCACCTGTGCACTGGCGGTGCCGCCGACGACATTGTGGCAATCCAGCGTGGCCTGCAGGGTGATGGCGGTGAAGAAATCCTGATCGAACTCTTCGCCGAACTGCTTCAATTCGGCCAGCGTGAGGCCGTCCAGTTCGCAGCCCTTTTCGATGGCGAAACGTACCGCGTTGCCGATCTTTTCGTGCGCCTTGCGGAAGGGAACTCTCTTGTACACAAGGTAGGTTGCCGCTGCCATCGCATTAAGGAAGCCGGACTCTGCCGCGGCTGCCATGCGAGCGAAGCGAAAGTTCAGCGCGCGGGTGAATCCCGGGAGAACCGTGAGCATACCGCGCATGGTGTCTGCTGCGTCAAACACGGGTTCCTGAATCTCCTGCAGGTCCTTGTTGTACGCGAGGGGCAGACCCTTGGTCAGCACGGCTACAGCATTGGATGCTGCGAGAAGGCGTCCGGATTTACCGCGGATAAGCTCGGTGAGGTCGGGATTCTTCTTCTGCGGCATCGCGCTTGATCCGGTAGAGAAGCGCTCGGGCAGATCGATGAAGCCGAACTCGGCGGTGGAGAAGATGGTGATCTCCTCGGCAAAGCGCGAGATGTGGCCACCCATC
>DASWOP010000215.1:0-34452 GCA_036404255.1 Acidobacteriaceae bacterium
ATTTATAACCGGAGGGTTTATAGAGCTTGGTAAATCTACCTCCCGTACGCCATCGGTCAAGTCGTGGAAAGCGGTGCCGTGGCTTGCAGGCGGCATGGCTGCGATCCTGCTGCGCGATCCTGCTGATACGGCCACGCGGGATGCGGTCCAGACTATGTTAAACAAGCTCGCAGCTGACCCTGATAGCGGCATCCAGGGCATCCTCAGCGCTTCGGAAGCGATGCAGTTGGGGGGCTTTCCCCATGCGGCCTTCGTTGTCACGTTGAAGACTGGGTACGTTACTGGTGGTGCGTTGACCGGGCCGCTAGTGAGCGAAACGGAACAACGCGGTACGCACGGTTATAACCCACTCACGACACCGGAGATGCGCTCAGCATTTTTTCTGATGGGATCGAACGTAGCTGCGAGAAAAGATCTGGAGATCATAGATATGCGCCAGATTGCTCCCACTCTAGCGCTACAGATGGGACTAACCATGCCATCAGCCCAGGAAACGCCGTTAGCGGTCGCAAAATAGGAGCCGACAAGGATCACAAGGTCCGGGAGACTCTACTGCCTGCAGTGGCGCAGGTCGATTTGGAACTGCGGCAGGTTTATCTGACCGGAACCAAGAACGTGGATTCACGGACGTCCCCTGAACGGCAGGGCGTTGGTTGCGCACAAACAGTTGCGGGCCGGTCTGGTGAATTACACCTGGCATTGCAACAGGCATACCTTCGCCAGTAGACTGGTAATGGCCGGAGTGGACTTGCACACGGTCGGGGAACTCCTTGGGAACCGGACGGCACAGATGACCAAGCGGTGCGCACGCCTGAGTATGAATCATAAGCAGGCAACGGTGGAGCGGATAGTGGCGGTACGAAGTGCCAGCAAAACTGCCAGTGCGAAAAGCAGGGACATCTGGAGTTTCCGGTAACTTGTTGTAAACAAAGCGGAGAGTTGGCAGAGCCCGGTTGAATGCACCTGACTCGAAATCAGACATAGTCGCAAGGCTATCGGGGGTTCGAATCCCTCACTCTCCGCCATTTACTTATTCCATGATGTCCAGTAAGGTCCAATAAGCGACATGTTTACAGCATGATAGGGAATCGATATTCCGAGATGGTGTGGTAACTTCCCATTGAATCCTAGCTCAAACCGTGGTAACTTTCGTGGTAAGAAATTTACCACGGTGAGGGATACCACGCATGGCCATCAACCTCCTATCGGCTGCTGAATGTAAGAACGCCACCAGCAAAACGGCGGTCGTCCGCAAACTTCACGATGGCGATGGACTTTACCTGTGGATTTATCGCGATGGCCGGAAGTATTGGCGCATGCGTTACTGGCAGGCGGGCAAGGAGAAATCCCTGTCTGTTGGGGTCTACCCCCAAGTCAGCCTCAGCGATGCCCGGAAAAAGCGCGATGAGCTGCGCAAGCAACTGCAAGCCGACCTCGATCCCTCTGCCGAACGAAAAGCCAGCAATCTGCGTAAAAAGCTCGCCAATGTAAATTGCTTTGAGGCGGTGGCGCGGGAGTGGTACGGCAGACAAGCGCATATCTGGGTGGCGCACCATGCCAGAGACGTGAAACGCCGCCTTGAGAGCAACATCTTCCCTACCCTTGGCAAGCGTCCCATTGACCAGATCGATGCTCTGGAATTGTTGGAGACGATCCGGAAGATCGAAGCTCGTGGCGCATATGATCTGGCACACCGCGTATTGCAGGTATGCGGGCAGATCTTCCGCTACGGCATCGCCACGGGACGCTGCACCCGTAACCTCTCCGCTGATTTGCGCGGCGCCCTCACTCCGCATGTAGCCAAACATCAATCCGCCGTTCGCCCGGAGGATCTGCCCGACTTGCTGCGCGCCATTGCCAGCTATGATGAGGCTGGCGACAAGCAGACCCGCTACGCCCTGCAACTGCTGGCACAGACCTTTGTGCGCACCAACGAGCTGATCGGCGCGGAGTGGACTGAATTTGATCTGGATAAGGCTGTATGGATTATCCCCGCTGAGCGCATGAAGATGCGAACCGAGCACATTGTGCCGCTATCGCGGCAGGCACTCGACCTACTGGCCAAACTTAAGGAAATAGCAGGCGTCAGCCGTTTTGTATTGCCGGGACAGAGCCGGGGCAAATCCATCAGCAACAACACCATGCTGTTCGCCCTCTACCGTATGGGCTACAAAGGTAGGATGACCGGCCACGGCTTCCGCGCGGTAGCTTCGACCATCCTCAATGAAACCGGCTTCAAATCCGACGTGATCGAACGCCAGCTTGCCCACTGTGAACGCAATAAGGTGCGGGGCGCATACAACCGGGCTGAGTACCTGCCTGAACGCAAGCGCATGATGCAGTACTGGGCAGACCATCTCGATAGGCTGCAAGCTGGGGCCAAAGTCGTCCCGATCCAGCAGAGCGCCTAACTGCACTAAATCCCAGGCTTCAGAATCGGGATTTTCGCATTTGGCAACAGCTTAAACTCTCAGAACTTGAGCGGTTGGCGCTTGCACGCCAAAGCTGCGACACGCAAATCGGCGTGGAGAAAGGGAGCAAACGTTTTGTTTGGCTTCGCTTGTATCGAAGGCTTGCCAGGTGCGGGTGCAGCTTAATATTCAAACAGTTTCCTCAAATTCTGCATGAATTGTATTTTCATCGGCGTGCAGTCGGTGTGTCTTTATTGCGGTGAAGATCTCTTTTTTGTAGCCTCGGATGCACTTTGCTTTGCCTACAGTTATGCCACTGAACTACCACGAGATTATTTTCTTTATGCCCTCGGAGTCTTTGTTGAGCGCAATCTATTTGGTTCAGGTTCTGCCATAAAAATAGCGATTGTATTGCTTTGGATATAGGCAGGGTTTGGTATGTAGGGTTGTGATTGCCTTCTGCACTGCCGCGGTATTGCCATATCTTTGCCGCGCTGCGGCAACACTTCTGCCGCGCACTTGCAGCAATGTTGCCGCGTTTCGTTACATCGTTCCACGATAACCCTGCCCCGATTGCGGCAACTATTTTGGCCGTATATTTCCAAATGCGTTGACTGCTTATTAAATTTCCTCAGGCTCTTCTCTTGCCACGGATTGTGCCACGCCTTCTCCCAGACGATGTTCCATATCTAGAAAAGTATACATAACTAATTTAGTAGATGTATATTGCAACACTAGAGATGAAAGACGACGCACAACTCATTAGGTCGGAGGGCAAGTCATGCGCTGTATATACGAAAACTCCCTCCGGTCGTTTCCGTATCTCCACCAGGCCCACGCAATCCGCCTGCGGCTACTCGTGTGGACCTTGCGCAACTTGCTCAGGGCTGCGCCCCGAGACCCCTGAGGAGATGCGTTGATGGCGCGGCCAAGGAAGATAGAGCTGCGACGAGGCTTTCTGGTGAAGCTGCTTCCAGAGGAAAAAGCGAGGATTGAAGTCCTCGCCGACCACGCGGGTTTAACAATGAGCGAATTTCTGCGAAGGTGCGCTCTGGGGAAGCGTATCCACTCGAAGGTCAGCATGAAGGCGATGGGTGAACTAGGACGGCTGGGCGGGTTGCAGAAGTATTGCCTGCAACAGATCAAGGATCAACCGGACCTGCCGGAGACACGGCATCAATTGAATGCGGTTCTCAATGCAATCCTTGCTGAGATCAAGCGCGTTCAGGCTGACGAGCGGGAGGCGTAGATGCTGGCTCCCATCTCAAACGGCAGACGTGACAAGGGGACCAGTTTCAAGAGGCTGAAAGACTATCTGACTAAAGAGCGAGATCCTGAGACCGGAGAGGAGATGTTTCGAGGCGAGATGATCCTGTCGGACAACCTCGCCTCGCTCGAAACCGCCCACCTGGAGATGACTGGGATTGCAGCGCATAACCCGCTCTGCAAAGACCCGGTGTACCACTTCCAGATCACCTGGCATCCGGGAGAGCGGCCAATAAGAGAACAGTGGCAGACCGCTGCGCTGCGGACGCTGCGGGACCTCGGATTCTCCGAACATCAATACCTGATTGTTGCTCATAACGACAAAGCGCACTTTCACATTCACATCATGGTGAATAAGGTCCATCCAGAGACGTACCGGGCGCACACCCCCTACTACGACATGTTTACGCTCGACAAGGCGATGCGTGAGTTGGAATACGAGCAGGGTTGGATGGAGGCAGTTGGAAACTATCGCTGGGACAAGGAGCGCGGCATCGCCGTCAAGAATACGCGAGAGGAGATGCGTGCGCTGAGTGTTCGCGAGAGGCAGGCGCGCGGCAAAGCTGCGGAATTGGAACATTACCATGACGCAGAAAGTCTCCAGGCCTATGTCAAAGGGAAACCAGCTGCGGATCTCCAGATGCTCCTCGCCCGGCATACGGTTGGTTGGTCCGATGTTCACGCCATGCTGCACCAGTATGGTTTGGAAATGCACCAAGGAGAACAGGGCGGTTATACCGTCCAGTCCATCGGTTCAGGCATTCGGGTGAAAGCATCCGACGTCTTTCGGCGAGCTTTTGCAGGAAAACTGAACCGCGCGGAGACGGAGAGAAAGCTAGGGCCATGGCGGGAGGCGAGCCTCGAAGATAGGGCAGGCGGCGATCGTTCAGATCAATACGAGCAGCACTCAACGCGTGATCCTGAAAAACGGACACAGCGCCGGGAGGAACGCGAACATGCGAGGCAGGAGCTCAAACATCAATTCGCCGTTTACCGGACCGACTGCCGCGAGCGGCAAAAAGCGTATACGGTGGATGTACGCAAGCGGCGGACGGAACTCTCCGACCAATTAAAGCTGGCCAAGAAGCAGATACGCGCACAAGAGCTTCCCTGGCCGGTGAAGTGGGCGCAACTCTCCCGGACGGTTGCCGAACATGTCGTCCAACAACGTCTATTACGAGTCGAAGCCCTGCGTGAACGCCTGAAGCTTCAGGGGCTTACCTATCAACAATGGGTTATGGGCAAAGCCGAAGCCGGGGATAAAGCCGCCGCCGCGCAGCTTCGCGGCTGGCGGTACCATGACCAGCGGAACATTAACAAACTGGATAAGGTGATCGCATCCGAGCGGGATACGCTGCATCTATCTGCTGGAGGGCCATTTGATGAATCCGAGTGGACAGAACTCACCAATGACCGTCTGCGCGAACTCCAGCGGAACGAGCAGATCGCCAGAATCATCGCCGCGACGCGCTGGACGATCAACCGGCGTAGCGGTGATGTGCATTACACGGTAGGAGGGAAACTGGCACTTGTCGATCGTGGAAAGACTATTTCCGTCCTGACAACTGACGAAGCGGCCATGGTTCTGGGACTCGAAATAGCGATGAAGAAATACGGTTCCTTGATCAATGCATCTGGCCCAGAGGTGTGGAAGGAGCAAGTTGCCCGTGCTGCTGCTCGCAATGCTGTTTTTATCCAATTCACTGACGCCAGGATGCAGCAGATCATCTTTGCCGAGCAGATGAAGCTGGATCGGCTCGGCATGATGGCCAAACAGCTATTAGATATTCAGGCCCAGGTTGCGAACCGGCCGGAAGCTTCATTCCAGCTTGCAGATCGAGATGCGGCCTATGTTCTGATGGGCGGCATCTTCGGGCTGGTGCGGGGACGCGGTCTGGTCAACGATCTTCATGGCAATCTGCAACTGGGTGAAGTCCGCAGGACCAACATCAAGAACATCTTCTATTTTGATATCACCCGTACTGCTGACGGCACGGTGACTTATACGGTCGCCCCTATGACAGGCAAAGGGGCGGAGTTGACAAAGCTGCTCCACGATGCGGCTGGTCAGATGGGCAAGACTTCCGCTATGCAGCGCCCAGCTATGGGGCAGGTTGGACATAAAAGAGAACAAGACAGGGAACGGAAGAAAAGCCACGAAAAAGACTTCGGTCTTGAATAAGTACCATACCTATCTTTCGGCTCAATCTCTGCAAGCCACTAGAATCTTGCGACGCATTCTTTGTTGACTAACAAAAAGTCCGGAGACATTGAAAATGTGCCGGTTGCCGGCGTCAGACAAATAGGCATCATGGCGATTCCAGTAGTGCGGCATACTGGGGCATGTAACGAAGTTTTCGCCGACATGAATCCCTTCCGGTTGGAACAGGCCAGAAGATGGGCGTAGCGCTGGCGGTGAATCAGCCTCTCAGACCGGGAAATAGGTGCATGCTATTGGCGATTTAACCTTGGAGTCATCTGTTAACGAATTCAAAGGTGGCTCCTAGTTAGGAGCCTTGTCGCATAATTCTTTAGTAGGCTCCTCACGTATTAGCGGTATTGAAGCACGGTAAACACCAGTGACATAAATATCCGCACTCTGCTCCATGTAGGCAGCGGAGTGCGGATAGGAAGGGAGTTTACCAAGGGTTGCTGGGGGGAGCGTCAGCAGCCCAGGATTGCAGTTGCGAGTAGGAAATATCCGCCAGGCCGCCGGGTACGGCCTTCGTGACGAAGACTTCCAGTTCGCTCATATGGTAGGTGTGGCCCATGGCAACGATATCGTTCCAACCGCCGCTGGGGGTCTGACTGATGGCCTGCAATTCAATCGGCGCGCCAAGTTGAGTGAAGCCATTCTGCGTGGAAGTGCCGTCGTAGAGATCCTGGGCGGCTGAGGTAAGAGGGCTCTGTCGAGCCCTATAGGCTCGGGATATCCTTGGTTGAGAAAGCCGGGTAATTATTCAACCATCAGTTACATTGACGCGCCGTGATCTTGTGGACGCGATTTCTCCGAATCGAACAGGGAGTGACAAGTCGAAATGGGACCCGGATGCGCTGCCCCGTTCTGTAGCTTCTCAACAGCAAGAACAGGAGGGAACCCCCGCCTATCTATTCAGATCATTGCAATATCGGATCAATCGGCTGCAACTTGCGGTAATCTGCTCCGAATCTGCAAGAGCATTGCGCTATTGGAGAATAGTGCAATGTTGTGACGGCGTGCTGTGAGTCGGATCGCCCCGGTGTCAGTCGTCGACGTCTGTGTGGTCACGTGGTCAAAGCCGTAGACTCCGCAAGCGCTAGGAGCGAAAATAGCGAGTGCTTGCGGTGAACTCGTGCTGTCGCACTGAAGCCCTGCTGTATCTTGGGCAGATCCTGAAAGCAAGGGGCCGTATCTGCCATCACTATTCTCGTATCCGATCTTGTCGCGTTGTCTGAGTAGAGAAATTTACTGCCCGGAGTCGTTCTTCCGCCACCAATCAAAGCATGCGTATAAGGCGACTGAGATTGCGGTACAGTAAGGTACTCTGCGTTATATGTCTCAGAGGAACTGGCTACCGCGCGAACCGAAAACACGACCGGCATAGTCTTTGTCCCAATTTGGATATGATCGAACCGCAGCACAAGACTGGCTGACTGTCCGGCAGACTCATTGTAAGGTGTCACCGAGACTATATGCCCAGTCACGAGAGAACCCTGCGCAACATCTATGCTATTCCCCGCATGAACAAGTTGCATCGTTCTTGCAGTGATTAGGTCGCGAGGCTTGGCCTTTGCCGTATCAATTGAATGAGACAGCGTAACTGGAACTACTGTTCCATCTGCGAGTGCAATGGGTTGAGGATTCTGCGCATTTGCAGTTGCAATAATACCTATGGCCAGAGCTGCTGATATAAGGTACTGCGTTGGTGTCTTCATTGGAAGTACTCTCCTGTATTGAAAGTCAGATTCGCGTTATTGTCCTGTCTGGAAGCGCAAGGCTGCTAGTGTCCGCTGGTAGGCGTAGCGCGCATTGGCATATTCGATCTGAGCCTGGGTCTGAGCGAGTTGCGCCTGGCTCAACTCCACAATGGAAGAGAGTCCGAGCTTATAGCGCGTCTGCGCCAGATCGAAGGCGGAGTTTGCCTGATCCAGTAGTTGCCGGCTCACGTCGATCCGCTGAAAACCGGACTGTGTCTCCAACACCGTATTGGTCACATCACGTGTGATCACCTGGCGTCGCTGTAGTACGTTCTGATATGCGGCTTGTGCGCGCAGCGCTGCTTCTTTCTCGCGCGATGAGTAGAGAAACCCGTTGAAGATAGGAATGCTCACATTCACTCCAGCAGCACCATACCATGGTGTAGCAATCTGGTCGGCGCGGACTGGCGCTCCGCCCGCAGTGCCTAGAGCGGAGATAGTCGGTCGTTGCAGATCGCGCTCTGCCTGGGTGAATTTCTTTGCGGCACTGGCCTGCAGGTTGAGAGAAGCGAGGTCTGGACGGGATTGAAGCGCGAGCTGGATGAGTGGCGGTGCATTGTCTGGTGGCGGCACTGGTGCGAATGGCGTCTCATCCATCAGCGAGTAGTTCACCGGCTGTTCGTTGCCGAGGAGTGCGTTCAATGCAGCCTGCGACTCCTGACTGCTGTTGGTGGCGTTCAGCAGTAGAAGCTTGGCCTGCTGCAGATCCACATTGGCGAAGCTCAGGTCCAGACTGGAACGCAGTTTTGCGCTGGTCAGCGCGCTGATCTGGTCGGAGACGGCCTGCCGGGCCGTTACGGTTTGTTGGGCAACCCGAAGCACGGCCTGACTGGCAAGGGCGCTGTAGAATGCCTGGTCGACCGCGAGACGGATTTCCTGAATCGAGGCTTGCTGGTCGCTGACGGCAGCCTGAGCGCGTAGACCTGCACTCTGGATGAGGTTGTGGGTACGGCCGAAATCCGTCAACAACTGGGAGACGGTGACGCCACCAGCCGCGCGCTGGTAGACGATGGGATTATTCAACGCGCCTGCGGTGATACGGCTGTTTTCGTGAACCCCAACTGCGGTGAGATTACCAGTAACAATAGGCAGATCAGCGGAACGAGCCTCACGTTTGGTTTGTGCCTCAGCCAGCGCGATGAGCCGCGTCATCTGCACGTGGGGATTCTGCTGGATAGCTAGTTTCTCCGCCTGATCCAGTGTGAGAGTTGTGGCAGTTGCCGCCGATGGGGGCTGGGCAACGCAAGCTGCTATCGGCCCGCTAAACAAGACTGCAAGTGTGAGTGAAATCCGAAGTGCGTTCATCTATGCGCCTTCCCCCGTTGTGGCAGGTAGCTGCCGCGGTTGCTCTTCGTTGCGATGCACCAGCAGGTAAGCTGCCGGGACAACGAAGACGGTGACCAGAACTGAAACCGTGAGACCTCCGATGATGGCGCGGGCCAGCGGAGCATACTGCTCGCTGCCTGCTTCCAATGCCAGCGCCATTGGGATCATGCCGAGAATGGTGGCCAGCGACGTCATGAGCACGGGGCGCAGGCGCACGCGGCACGCCATGGCGACAGCCTCGCGAATCGCCATACCTTCATTACGAAGGTGGCGAGTGAATTCGACGATGAGGATAGAGTTTGAGACCACGATGCCGGTCATCATCACCACACCCATCAGTGACATCACATTCAGCGTAGTGCCGGTGAGTAAAAGGATGAGTATCACACCAGTGATGCCAGGGGGGACGGCCAGAAGAATTACCAGCGGATCAATGAATGACGAAAACTGCGCCATCAGGATGAGGTAGACCAGGATGACGGAGAGGAGAAGACCGATGCCGAAGCTGGTGAAAGAGCGTCGCATGCCCTCGACCGAACCGCGCATCGTGACCTTCAAGTCCTCGGGCAGTTTCTGTTGTGCGATGACCTTATCCACACGGCTCGCCAGGCCGCCAAGATCTTGCCCGGCGGGCGAGACATAGACGTCAATCACGCGCCTCAATTGATAGTGGTCTACCTCCGTGGGCGTATTAATGTTTCTCATACTGGTGATGGAGCCGAGGTTCGTTGTTTGTGGGCTGCCGTGCGCATGAACGGGGATCTGTGCGAAGTCCGTCATGGACTGTACCTGAGTCTCAGGGAATTGCACGGTGAGCAGATAGTTGTTCCCGCTCTTCGGATCGACCCAGTAGCTGGGAGCGATCATGCCGTTGGAGGTGAGGGAAGTGATGACATTGTTTACGATTTCGCTAGAGTTCAGGCCGAGCTTGCCTGCCATCTCACGGTTCACATCGAGCCGGATTCCGGGATAGTCGATGTCCTGTGGGATGAGTACATCGCTCACTCCATTTAGTTTGCGTATGGAGGCTGCGAGTGTACTGGCTGCAGCATATGCCTCCTGCATGTTGTTCCCACTGACCTGAATATCAATCGGTGCGGGCAAACCGAGGTTTACTACGGCATCTACTAGGCCGCCGGTTTGGAAGTAGGTTGAGAGCTCGGGTAGATCGTCGCGCAGCTTCGCACGCACAAGGTTCATGTATTTGAAGCTGCTCTTGCTGTGATCCTCTTTGAGGCTCACTTGCACAAAGGCAGTATGCTGTCCGGAGTTGCTGGTGTAGATGGCGGAAAAGTCCGGGGTGATGCCGATATTGGAAACGATCATACCGAGATCGTTCGCCGAGATGACGGAACGAATATCCTCTTCTACTCGAGCAATATACTTGTCCGTCAGCTCCAGCCGTGTGCCACTGGGAGCTTTTACGTTGATGACGAACTGGCCGGGATCGGTTCGCGGAAAAAACGAAAGGCCCATGAATGGGTATAGCGCCAGGCTGAACAGGAATGCCCCCAGAACGCCTAGCACCGTAGCCCCAGGACGCAACAGGCTCTTGGCCACGGCGATGTCGTAGTGCATCAGACCACGATCGTAGCGACGGTTGAACCAGCGGACGAAGCGCTGGAAGGGGCTGCCGCCGGCATGGTGCGCAGCTTCGTTGTGTGCATTTTTGATGAACTTTGCACAGAAGAGCGGGACTACCGTCATAGCTACGGCGTACGAAGCAAAGAGTGAGAGAACAACCGAGAGCGCCAGGGCGGTGAAGAGAAAACGGCTGACGCCATAAAGGAAGACGACAGGGAAGAAGACGATGGCCGTGGTGAAGGTTGCCGCAAGCACGGGTAACGCTACTTCGCGTCCGCCGTCCTCTGCCGCCTGCTCCGCGGGTTTGCCCATCTCCAGGTGCCGGAAGATATTTTCTAGTACGACGACCGAATTATCGATCAGTCGAGAGAAGGCCAGTGCAAGTCCGCCGAGCACCATGGAGTTAATACTTGCGCCCATCATATTGAGCACAAGAAATGCGGCCAGTGCGGAGAGTGGGATCGACAGCATGACAGCGACGGTGGCACGCATGCTGCCAAGAAAGATCAGGATCATTGCAGCAGTGAGCACAAGACCGATACCGCCCTCGCTGCCGAGATTGCGGATAGCGGTCTTCACGAAGACGGATTGATCGAAGACGACGCGTGTCACCAGGCTCTTTGGCACATCCAGCAGGTGGGTGATGGCACTGCGGATGCCGTCGACCACGGCGATGGTATTGCTGCCGCCGCCCTGTTTCAGAATCGGCAGATAGACGGAGTGCTGGCCATCGACGCGGACGATGTTGGTCTGGATCGCTGCTGCGTCTTTCGCTTCGCCGATGTCGGAGACCAGCAGTTGCCCATTTCCAACATTGCGCAGGGGCAGTTGGTCGATTTGGTCGGTCGTGGGCATTTGGGAGTTGGTGTAAATATTGAAATCGCGTGGTCCTATGCGTACATCGCCAGCGGGTAGAATGGCATTCGCCTGATTCACAGAACGCACTACATCCATCGCGCTCAGTTGATGGGCCTCAAGCTTGATGGGATCCACGTAGATCTGGATCTGGCGATACTTGCCACCGAAGGGTTGTGGCACGGAAGCGCCGGGAACATTGGCGATCTGGTTGCGCACATTGAACTGCGCGAGATCGTGCAACTGCGTCTCGTTCAGGCCTTGCCCCTTCAGCGTAATCAGGCAGACGGGAAGGCTCGACGCATCGAACTTGAGCACGACAGGCGGCAGTGTGCCAGGGGGCAGACGGCGCAGTTGAGCCATCGCAAGATTAGAGATGCTGCTGACAGCGGCATCCGCATTGGTGCCGGGTTGGAAGTAGATGCGGATCAGGCTGACGCCGGTCAATGAGCGCGATTCGATATGGTCGATGCCGCTGCCTAGAGTGAAGAATCGCTCAAAGGGGTTGGTAATGTTGGATTCGATCTGTTCGGGGGGCATACCGTTATAGAAGGTTGCCACCACCACTACCGGGATGTTGATGTCGGGAAAGAGATCGACCGGCATACGCGCCACAGTAGTTACGCCGACAACTGCTATGACCAGGCACAGCATGATGATGAAGAAGGGATAGCGTATCGAGAAGCCTGACATTAGCGGCCCTCCGTTGCATCGACTGCTGTTGCCATGGAGCGCTGTTTTGGGGTAACCGTCTCCCCTGGCTGATAACTTGCCTGGTTGGCGACGATGACCTGCTCACCTTCGCGCACACCACTCAGGATTTCGACGCGGTTTGCAGTCGTCAACCCGGTCTGGACGATGCGCTTCTCCACACGGTTCTGCGCGTTCACTACCATCACCACCGGCTGCGCGCTGCTAGTGTCCAGTGCTTGAATGGGAACCACAATGGCATCGCCGGTGCGCTGCACATTCAGCGTAACTTGTGCATACATCCCCGGCGTCAGTGAGCCGTCCTTATTTGGCACATCTACTTCGACCTGCATTGAGCGGGTCGATGGATCGAGCGCCTCCGTGCTGCGGGCGACGGTTCCCGTCAGCGTGCGGTTTAGCGCGTCGATGCGAATTGTCGCGGTATCACCATTGTGTACGTAGGGTGCAATAGATTCTGGCACCGGGAGCCGCAGCCGCAACGTGCTGATCTGAGCGATCTTTACTACCGGGGCAGAGCCTGCGTTGGACGTTCCGGCCTGGATGAGCGCTCCCGTATCGGCGTAACGCCATGTGATGACGCCGGTGAAAGGCGCGGTGATGCGCGAGTATCCCGCCATGGATGAGACCTGCTGTTGCTGCGCCCGAGACACGCCAAGCTGTTGCTGCATTGCGTTGTAGGCGGACTTAGCCGCGTCCACTTGCGCTGCGGCTGCTTCATCTTTCGCCTGAGCGTCGTCTAATTCCTGCTCCGCAATCAGGCCGGGACGTGCGTCTGATGCCTGCTTTAGCCGAATAGCAGCTGAGTGTAGCGCATTATAGTTGGCTTTGGCGCGAGCAACATCGTTGGTGGCCCGCGCAATCTCAGCCTGCGTCTGACGGACGCCTGCCTGCGCGCCGAGCACCTGCGCCTGCAGTTCGGGAACATCCAGCGTGGCCAGCACCTGGCCTTCTTTCACCTTGTCGCCAATGTCTACGTTAATGCGGCGGATGTAACCTGCAACCTTCGCATGCAGTTCTACTTCCTGGTAGGGAAGAAACTCGCCTGCGACCGAGAGTTTATTGGAGAGCGTGGCTCGCGACGCAGCAGCAACCGGGGCAATGGGATTCGCAGCCGTCGATTCCTGACTGGCGTGGTGACGGCATCCTGACAAAAGTAGAAGGGTGCAGCCGAGCAGAAACATCTTTCCGGCAGCATAGTGCCGAATGGGTGCAACAGAATTCATGGTGGACTCGCTTAGGCTGAGAGGCACGTCAACATCGCAAAAGACAGCGATGCGGTGACCGGCAGGGATGCCGCCGGGAGTGCGGGCGTCTTAGCTGAGCGGCGGAGGACGGATGGCGTGCGCTCTGCGATTGCAGAGTTGAAATGCTGAAGGAACGTCAGCGGCTGTCTGTAGCCACGCCGTGGATCGAGCCATGGCGGCCAATACAGCAAATGCAAAGATGAAAGCAAAGATGGCAGGAGCTGCGGCTTGTGCAAGTGGCGCAATGACTACTCTGGCATCCTGCTGTTGCCATACCTTGGTCGCCGAAATAGGACGGGCTGCGATGTCCTTCGGATAGTAAGCCGCGACCTTTGACGTGACAGCAAAAGCAATTAGTAGACCGCAAAACAGCACTCCACTGAAAAAGAGCAGGGTATTCTTGCGGCCGAATTGGAAAGTTGCTTGCACTTGTTCTCAGAATACCGCGAGCTGGGCGCTAATGGCTAGTCATCTCATGATTTTGACAATAAAACAAATAATTAGGTTGCGAACGGACAGATTCCACACTACTTATCGTCACGATAGCGTTTTCAGCGAACAAGCAGAAGATACACTGCCATACCAATCCCTATAGCGGCAAGGACCAGTCCGAGCACAACGGCATCTGCGGAAACCCGGCCTGCCTTCCACGCTCCAGAGTTCAGATCGCGAATCAGTTGAAAGTGACGGATGACAGCACCCACGTTTACGATGACTCCCAGTACTACGAGCGAGACCCCGGACCAAACCGATAGCCCTGTCGTGTGTGCTGTCAGATGCGAAGCACTGGCGCTCAGCTCACGGAGGAATAGTCCGAAACGGCTAACGGCAAAGCCAACACCCATTAGGCCGAGTCCCGTGCGGATCCATGCAAGGAAAGTCCGTTCGGCTGCCAAGTAAACTCGTGGATCTTGTTCGAAGGTTTTGTCCATACCGCGATTGTAGTCAAAACGCTTTTACAGTGTGACTCTATGGTTTGCGGACAGCGTAAGAGGTCTGCGCTTAGCTGTGACAACACTGGGAGGCTTCAGAACCAGCCTTCTTCGCACAGCAGCACCCATGATCCTTGTGCCCCTCAGAGCCGGAAACTGCTGGGTGCAATCGTAGGTGCTCAAACATTTCCAGCGCCTGTCTTCCGGTGATAGTCGCAGGAGCCATCCATCCATGGATGTTCGCTGACTGCAGATGTCTCAATGCACCGTCGCCTATTTCAGTGAAGATTGCGTCGGTGCAATTCTGGCTGACGATCAATTCGACGACACTTTTCCCTTTTGCAGCCTCATTTTCCCAAAAAACCAATGTGTGGCTTTCCGTGTCCGCCGCCATGATCCACTCGGCTTTGCCAAAATGCGAAGACATTGGTGCGCTAGCGCAATTTCCTGACAGCATGACTGCTACTTTGCTCATAAGTACAATCCTCGTTTCGTAATAAACACTGTGATTGAACAGCTAAACATGTCGTAGATAATTAACTAGATGTAATATACACCTACAGGCGGTCGTCATCACTTTACGGGAGATGGAGATTCACATGCCAATCGGCCACAGGTCCAAAGAGAGCAGCGGAGCATTTCAGGACAACCGCGAGCACGGATGCCGAAATCCCGGCATGGGGCATCCATGCACTTGTGCCATGGGGAATGTCTCACGGTTTATCGAGCCTGTTGTGCTGCGAATTCTCAAAGAGAAGAAGAAGTCATACGGCTATGAGATTGCTGAATGTCTGTCTCAATATGCGCTTACAGATGCCACGATCGAAGGTGCTGCTCTCTATCGCACCCTGAGAACACTGGAAGCTAATGGGCATGTGATCTCGATCTGGGATGAAGGCGACGGTCCTGCACGACGCAATTATTCGCTGACGAAGTCAGGTCATACCCACCTCCGCGATTGGGCTCATCTGCTGGAGACACTGGGCAACGCCATGATGATTTTTGCCCGTGAGGTTACGGCTCAAGAGGGCACTACAGCGGGGAAGAGACAAGGCAGATCGAATGGCGGTAGGTAATGTGTCTTTGGAACAGGTGCGGGAGGTAGCCCCGCTCAATTCAGCCTGCGTTGCCTGCGGCCATGAGAATCCGGGAGGCCTGCACCTTGAATTCCATGTGGGCAGGAAGTGCGCTTCCGCTCGGTGGACCACGCGTGCTGGGTGGGAGAGTTTCCGGGGAATAATCCATGGTGGTGTGATTTCCACGGTCATGGACGAAGCCATGTCAAAGGCCATTATCTCGGAAGGTTATCAGGCGCTTACGGCGGAGCTCAAAATCCGTTTTCGCGCGAAGGTTAGTGTTGATGAAGAGCTGCGTGTCCAAGGCTGGGTGGTCAGCGTGCAAAAGAGAAAAATCGTAGCGGAGGCTACGCTTACCACCGCAGACGGCATGGAAAAGGCCCATGCCTGGTCGGCATTTCTGGTGGTTCGCAATCCGTGAATGTACGGAGCTAGATTAGATCAGCGGTGATTCAGAAGCGACTTCAATTGCATGTCAATCGCGTTCAAATCCGTCTCACCTTGAAATTTAGCGCGTATCTCGCCGTTTCTGTCGATCAGAAAAGTAACCGGGAGACCGAGCACGCCACCGTATAGCTCCCCGAGCTTTTCATCGCCCATCACAACAGGGTAATTTAGTTTCAGCTTCGTGATCAGTTTGCGCACTAGTGCAGGATCATCGTCCATCGAGACGCCGATGACCTGTAGCCCCTGTGCGCCGTACTGGCTTTGCCATGCGACGAAGCGCGGTATCTCCAACTGGCAGGGGGCGCACCAGGTGGCCCAGAAGTTGAGCAGTACCACCTTGCCGCGATAGGCGTTGATATCCACGCGTTTATGGTTGAGGTCTGTGCGGACCAGCTCCGGCGCTTTCTTGCTAATCAACGGGGTCTCTGCAAGACAAGTATGTGCAGTGACAGCGCCCAGACCTGCTGCAATTAGCAAAGCATACCCCACCAAGCGGCGAAGCACGCTTCTGTGTGTGCCTGCCGTGGTGGTTCCATTAACGGCCTTGTTCAACGTGGTAACCCTTGTCTGCCCAATCCGTGCCGAAATTGTTAGCGAGGTATAGAACCTTCACATTGGTGAAACCCATGTCATGGAGCAGTTTGTAAGCAGGGCCAAGGTTTGGGCAACGATTCCACGGACAGCATCCGCAGTAGAGCACGATGAATTTCTTCTTTGGCAGAGAGGCAACGCGCTTTTGTAGCTGCTGCAGCCCTTCGGGTTGTGAGCCGGGTCCAATGTACTCGGAGCCGGGAATATGAGCCTGGGCGAAAAGTACATGCGAGCCAACCTGTAGCACGAGGGGCTTGGCGGGGGTGGAGCCTGTCGCTTGCAGTAAGTGGTTCAGTGCCTCAGCCTGAAGCAATTGAGTCTGGGGAACAGAATAAGCGCTCGATGAATCTATCCCAGGTCCGGAAAATTGGGCTGGACTCTGTGGACAGGCGAGAAGAAGTGCTGCTACTAATGCGGCATACATCGCTGAGCGAGAAATCAGACTGCATTGCATGGGATCGTCTCCGTGACTTCCAAGTCTATACTCCGGATTGGGCCGGAGGGAATTCTGCGCCGTTTGTATCCACACGAAGCTTCAAGCCAGCTTATAACGCGATCAAACCATGCCAGATAAAAAACAGGGTTGTGCATGCAACGATGATCCACAAGATCACACCCTGAAGCATAGGCCGTATGCCCACCTGCTTTAGAACTTTGCGTGAGAGTCCGGTCCCAATCAGAAAGAGGGTGACGCACAGCCCGAGTCTTCCGAGCTTGCTTAGTTGTGTGAATAAACTCTGAAAACGAGGAAGATCCGTACTAACCACGGCAGCGATGCAGAACAGCCCGATGAACCAGGGCCATTGCATCTTCGCCGAACTCTTCCGCTGAAAAGAGAGAACGAGGGTCATGGGCACGATCCAGAGCGCACGGGCTAGCTTTACCGTCGTTCCAACTGCGAGCGCAGTCGGCCCATATTTTGCCGATGCTCCTACGACGGAGCTCGTGTCATGGATGGCGAGGGCTGCCCATAGGCCGAACTGCGTCTGCGTGAGATGTATGTACCAGCCGATCAGCGGAAAAAGCAGCAAGGCTACCGAGTTCAAGATGAAGACGGTGCCCAGAGAAACCGCGATCTCTTCTTCGTCAGCATTTAGTACCGGGCCGATGGCGGCGATTGCGCTGCCGCCACAGATTGCCGTCCCCGCGCAGATTAATAAAGACTGTATGCGCGGCACGCGGAACAGCTTTCCCAGAACGAGACCTGCGATCATGACGAACGTGATGCTGAGCGCGGTATAACCGAATCCCGAGCGCCCGACCTTTAGCACCTCCTGGAGGTTCATGCTGAAGCCGAGCAGAACAACAGATGCCTGGAGCAGAAACTTTGATAGTTCTCTGCTGGCGACGTGAAAGGGGTGAACGAACGTAAAGCCGTATATAACACCAGCGACGAGAGCCAGCGGAGGGGAAAGAAGACCGGCTGCGGCCAGAATGATCCCAACGAAGAATAGCTTCTTTGACATACACAGATAGCATGGCTCGCTTCCGTATGCGCGTCCAAGACTCTGTTCTTATCGGCGATTCGTTTTTGTAATCACCTTGGGGCCCATGGAAGCAGGTACTATGTCCCGCTCCAGTGCGAATCTCCAAAAGATCCCAACGGCACCGACAGGATCTGGCCCCAAGGCACGCACCAAGGTGAACTGCCGACGTATTTCTAACCCCCTCACCTGGACCTGTACTACAGTGCCGAGAAGCAGTTCCTTGCGGATAGCCCACATGGAAACGAAGCCGACTCCTAGTCTTGCCTCGACGGCTGAAACTATTGCCTCCGTAGAATCCAGCTCCATTGCAATACGCAGTTCATGCAGGGTCAATCCGCTCATTTGCAGCGCGTCCTCCACGACACGCCGCGAGCCGGAGCCATGTTCCCGCAGAAGCAGCGGCAGGGTTGCAAGGTCAGACGGATTGATGGTCGAGGCTCCCGCCCACTCCGCAGTTGCCGGGGCGATCAGAATCATGGAATCGTCAAGAAAAGGTTCCACGTGGACCTCGCGTGTGAGCGGTGGTCCTTCGATCATACCAACGTCAATGGATGCTGTAGCCAGCCGAGCTACAATATCTTCGGTGTTTCCACTCATGACCGAAAGCCGGATGTTCGGATGTCGTTTCTGAAACGTACCCAGCATGGTGGGCAGCACGTATTGGGCGACAGTGGTGGAAGCGCCGATACGCAATTCACCGCGTAGGTCTCCGCTGATTTCGGCGATAGATCCCCTTGTTTTTTGGGCAAGTTGCGCGCCTTTGCGGGCGTAGTCGAGCATCAACTTACCGGCGTCAGTCAATCGCACACGATTCCCAGTACGGTCGAACAGGCGAATGCCCAGTTCTTCTTCCAGCGCGTGAATATGCTGGCTCACGGCAGGCTGGCTGAGATGCAATATCTCTGACGCCTTGCGAAAGCTGGCCTGTTCAGCCACAGCCCTAAATACGATGATGCGGTAATTCTCCATCCCGTCCTTAACAAACGTTAAATTCACAACTTGGATAACTGTACGCAAAAAAACTACGCGGAGCACTCATGGAGAAAAGCTAAGCTCGATCTTCACCAGAGACTGCAACGATCAGGTAAGCAAAAGGGCCGATTTCCGAGATACAACTCATCTGGAATCCGGCACCAATAAGGCCTTTTACCGTGTCTTTCTGCGGAATGCGATGATCGAGGGGAGGGCCTGGAGGCTGTTGTACGCCGGGTCGCCAATCGAGCACGGCAATCCGCCCCTTGATTCTGAGAATTCGATTTGCCTCGGACAACACGTCTGAGATGTTCTCCAGTTCATGCCAGATATATGCCATCAGGATGAGGTCGCAGCTTCCATCGGTCAGTCCGGTTGCCGATGCGGCGCCCGCCCGGCACTCGATATTCATGATGGCCGTGCCGATTAGCTTCTCGCGAATACAGGCAAGCATCTCGGGCTGAAGATCGACGGCATACACCTTGCCCTGTTCGCCGATACTAGAGGCGATGGGGAGCGAGAAGTATCCCGTTCCTGCGCCAATATCCGCAACCGTCATTCCGGGATGCAGATCCAGAATCTGTAAGACCTCAGATAGTGGTAGCCACGTCCTACGCTCGGGAGCATCGAGTCGATGTGCCTGTGATGGAGAAAACACTCGTTCATTCACAGATCACCTTCAGTATCTAGGTTGTGGTTTAGCATCCTTCAAACCCATCGCTCGGAAAATGCTCATAGCCGGGCACCAGTTTGTGAAGCCGGACTGAAACAGGTTCAATCCCACAAACGCTGTCAAGATATACCAGTATGGCGATACATAGTGAGCAAGCGCAATAGATGCGAGGATGATAACACCAGCTAATAAACGGACAGCGCATTGAACAGTCACGGTTACTTTCTCCTTATTGATGGGTAGATGGTGCAGAAATATCGCATGCAGGGAGTTCGCACTCGGCTACATTCTCTGGAGCGTGGATGTGACCACTCGTCCCCGAAGCCTTCTTCTGAACTGCGTAGTACAGCACGGGCACCGCAAGCCGTGATAGCACGGTAGATGCGATTTCCCCAGCAATCAGCGAGAGAGCCAGCCCCTGAAAGATTGGGTCGGACAGAATGACACTGGCACCTACAACCACTGCGGCAGCAGTTAGCAGCATGGGCCGGAAACGTACTGCTCCGGCATCGATCACGGCTTGATCCAGTGGCATTCCCTGCGTACGGCGCAGTTCGATAAAGTCAACCAGGATTATGGAGTTGCGCACAATGATACCTGCGCCTGCAATGAAGCCGATCATTGAAGTCGCCGTAAAGAAGACGCCGAATATGGCGTGAGCGGGGAGAATCCCAATCAGGGTGAGCGGAATGGGAGCCATGATGACCAGTGGAATAATGAACGAACGGAACCAGCCGACAACGAGTACATAAATGAGGACGAGGACCGCGGCAAATGCCAGGCCGAGATCGCGGAAGACCTCAAGCGTGATCTGCCATTCGCCATCCCACTTCATGGAATAGTGATCGGTCGAATCCGGCTGAACCGAGTTGTAGCGAGCGAGCGTATAGCCAGCCGAGAGCTTGAGATGGTCCAGCGCACTATTCATTTTGAAGATTGCGTATACAGGGCTCTCCTCCGCGCCGGATACGTCACCGGTCACATAGACCACGCGCTGCATATTCTTGTGGTAGATGCTCGGCTGCAGGGTCGTCTGCCGCATCTGAGTCAGTTCGCGGAGTGAGACCATGCTGCCATCCGCTGCCTTCAGCTTGATGTTGTCGAGTTGCTGCGGCGAGGAGCGTTCTGCTCGCTCCATTTGCATCTGCACTGGAACAGCTTCACGGGATTGATCGTCGTGGACAAGCCCTGTAGTTGCACTAGACTCCGCTATTACAAGTGTGTTGGTCACATCGGCTACTGCAATCCCATGCTGTGCAGCTTTTGCTTCATCTACCGTGTAGTCAATCTGCTGCTCCGGGTCCTCCATATACCAGTCGGCATCGACGACACCGGGAGTCTGCTGGAATATCGTTTTTACTTGACGTGCAACATCGAGTTGCCCGTCCATGTTCGGCCCGTAGATTTCGGCAACAAGGGTTTGAACGACCGGCGGGCCGGGCGGCACTTCGCTTACCTTGATGCGAGCTCCAAATGGCAGCGCAAGCTTGACCAACTCCGGACGCAGCTGCTTTGCGATCACGTGGCTTTGCATGCTACGATCTGCTATCGGGAGTAGGTTCACTTGTATGTCAGCCTGATTGGGCTGGTGGCGCAGATAGTAGTGGCGCACCAGGCCGTTGAAGTTGTAGGGGCCGGAGAGCCCAACGTACGTCTGGTAGTTGGCAACCTCCGGCTGCTGCGCCAGGTAATGTCCCAGCATTTGCGTGACGCGTGCCGTTTGTTCCAGAGTTGTCCCGTCCGGCATATCGACCATGACCTGGAACTCGCTCTTGTTGTCGAAGGGAAGCATCTTGACCTTGACCAACTTGAGTGGAACCAGTGCAGCCGCTGCCAGAAGCAGCACGATCACGCCCCCGAAGAAGAACGTGCGATGACGGGAGGAGTGGATGAGCGGCGACATGAGGCGCCGGTAGAGGCGCGTGCTGGAGCTTTCCTTGTTGCCTTGCTGCTTTTTATGGCTCGATGTGTGCGCCACCAACCGCATCGCAGCCCAGGGAGAGACCACGAAGGCCACCACCAGCGAGAAGACCATGGCCGACGATGCACCAACCGGAATGGGCCGCATGTATGGCCCCATCAATCCACGCACAAACGCCATCGGCAGAATAGCCGCGATGACGGCGATGGTCGCCAGAATGGTCGGATTGCCCACTTCAGCAACGGCTTCAATGGCGACTTCACTCAGCGGACGGCCATAGCTCTCTGGCAGCCGAAAATGGCGAACCATGTTCTCGACCACAACGATTGCGTCATCCACCAGAATGCCAATGCTGAAGATGAGCGCGAAAAGTGTGACGCGATTGAGCGTATAGCCATATAGGTAGAACGCCGCCAGAGTCAGTCCTAGGGTTACGGGAATAGCCAGCAACACCACTCCGGATTCACGCCAGCCAAGAAAGACGGCAATCAGCAGCGTAACGGATAGCGTGGCCAGCAGTAGATGTTCCAGCAACTGGTCAGACTTCGCCTTCGCCGTGTCGCCGTAATTCCTAGTGGTGGTAATGTTCAGGTCGGCAGGCAGTGTGGTTTTTCGCATGCCTGCGATCTTCGCGAGAACTGCATTGGCAATATCGGTTGCGTTGGTGCCCTTGCGTTTGGCAACCGTGATGGTGACTGCTGGCAATTCGCTGCCAACGGCCATGCCGGGCAGCTTGCTCCCAGCGGCTGCGCCAAACGCAACATAGTTAGCGGGTTCTTCCGGGCCGTCTACGATCTCTGCAGCCACGTCGCGAAGATAGACAGGGCGACCCTGGCTAATTCCTACAACAACCCGTTGCAGGTCTTCCTTGCTGTGGAAGAAATCTCCAGCATCTACACGGAATTGTTCGTTACCCGATGCGAACTGCCCCGCCTGTACACGAGCATTTGCAGCCTGCAGCTTGGCGACAACAGCAGACGGCGAGATACCGTACGAGGCAAGTCGCTCATTGCTTAGCATCACCTGCATGGCGCGTGGCTGTCCGCCCAGAATGCTGGTTTCGGAGACGTCGTTTACCTGTTGGATACTGTGCTGCAGTTCCGCCGCGATCAGACGAAGTTGATAAGAGTTATAGTTCTTGCCCCACAGCGTCAGCGACAGAATTGGTATGTTGTCGATGGAGCGTTCCTTGACCATCGGTTGCGAGGCGCCCTGAGGAAGTCGGTCCATGTTGGAGTAGAGCTTGCTGTAGACCTTGACAAGAGCATCTTCCTCGCGCGTTCCCACCAGAAAGCGTGCGATGACGAGACTGTTTCCCGGGCTAGATGTGGAATACACGAATTCGACTCCGGGAATCTCGCGTAACAGCTTTTCAACCGGAATCGAGACGCGCTGCTCCACCTCTTCTGGAGAAGCGCCGGGCATGGCAGTCGTTACATCCAGCATGGGAACCACGATCTGTGGCTCTTCTTCCCGTGGAATCACCATAACCGCAAACGCACCCAGCGCAAGCGACGCCACGATGAACAACGGCGTCAGCTTCGAGTTGAGGAAGGCTGTCGCAATGCGGCCAGCGATGCCTGAAGAACTCTTCATGGGCGCACCGCAATCTTGCTGCCGCCGAGTTCGCGGTCCCTTGGAGAAATAACGACCGGCTCACCCGCACTGAGCCCCGACAGTACCTCGACCTTGTCGCCGTGCTTTGCTCCTAGCGTGATATATCGCAACGAGACAACGTGATTGTCGTCGAGTACCCACACGCCATTCAATGAACTATGCGTTACCAGCGCCGACTGTGGAACCAGCAGCGCAGGGTGGCCGCCATTGCTGATGCTGGCGGTGCCAAACATCCCAGAGTGGAGACCAGCTGCAGCTGGCAGATCGATTTTGATGAGGAAGCTGCGGCTTGCAGGATCTGCAGCCGGAACGATATCTGTAATATGCCCGGCCAGCGGCTGCGCTGAGATTGCGGATATCACTACTGAAACAAGCATGCCCTTCTGTAGCGTCTGGATTAGCGACTCGTCCACCGTTGCATCTAGCTGTAGTGTCCCGGATTTCTCCAATTCGAGCAGTGGCATGCCCGGCATCGCCATAGCGCCAGGATCGACGTGGCGGCCCGTGACGAAGCCCGCGAAAGGCGCGCGCAGCCGGGAATAGTCCTCCACGGTGCCTGCTCCAGCCTCCGAGGCTTTGGCTGCCAGCATTTGTGAGCGTGCAGCATCCAGCCGTGCAGCGGCAGCCTGCGAGCGCCGTTCCACTTCATCGAATTCCTGTGGGCTGACGGACTTACGTTTGCGAAGCAATTCATAGCGCTTGAGAGTGGAACTGGCCAGTGACGCTTCAGACTGTGCTGCCTGAACCTCGTGTTCGCTGCTGGCGACAGTGGCGCGAGTACGCAGCACATCGGAGTGTGCCTGTGCGCTGTCGAGTGCCACCAGTGTTTGGCCAGCGCGCACGGAATCGCCTTCATGCACGGCAATCGATGTTACGCGTCCCATTACTTGTGCGGTGAGAACAGCCGACTCCGCCGCGTGAACAGTGCCGGTGGCATCCACCGAGCTGGGGATCTGTTCCATCTGAGCCTGTGCGACATCCAGACCGGTAATAACAGGTGGCGTGGTAGGTGCAGCACTCCTGTGATTGCATCCGGCAAGCACCAGGGTAGCAACTGAGACAAGAACAACTAGATTGCTTCGAAAGCTGTTCATTGGAGGTCCTCAATACTGTCGGGCGTCAATGTTCCTGCTGAAAATTTCAGGTTTGCGTAGGTGAGCGTGTTGCGGAAGACAGCTTGCCAGTAGTTAGCGTGGCTTTGTCTCTGCGCGTCTTCCACTCGCAGCAGATCAGTCATCGTGGCGAGTCCGGCATCATAGCGGTCCTGTAGGATGCGGAGGCTCTCGTTGGCCTGGCTGGTGGATGCGCGTGCCACGGCCAGCATCTGTTCTGCCGCCTGATGTTCGTAGTAAGCACGAGTCACTTCCAACCTGATCTGCTGATCGGCAGAGGCGGCGACGGCTTCTGCCCGGCGCAGGCCTATCTTTGCTGCAGTCAAATTTTCACGTTTCGCCGCAGGTAGAATATCCACGCGAAGCTCCGCCCCGGCTAGCCAGTTGTTTCCGCCCGATCCTGCTATGGACGGCTTATCCATCTCCCATGATCCGTATGTAGTGATCTGTGGACCAAATGCTGATTTTGCGGATGCAACCACCGCACTCTGCGCATCACGTTGCAGCGCCAGGCTCTGCCGGTCGGGCCTTGATTTGATTGCCAGGGCAAGTGCAGCGGCCAGACTCAATTGGTCATAATGCCGTTCTGCGAGCGGCTGTATCAACCGCTGCTCGGGGGCGATTGGCTCGCCGATAGCGGTCTCCAGCTTGGCCCACGCGATCTGCACTTGTCCCTGAGCTGCAATCAACTCCTGTTGCCTCTCAGCTAGATTCGCGGATGCGGTCAGCTTGTCCGCATCCACAGCGAGACCTGCTTCCACCCGTGTGCTGCTGGATTTCTGCAATGCTTCTGCTGTCTCCACATCATGTTGCAGCACCTCAACCTGACGCATGGAAAACAGGATGGACTCATACGCCTCGACGACGCGCTGCACAATCTCCTGATCGGAACGGGTAGCGGAGGCAGAGGAGCTTTTCACCAGTAGATTCGCCCGCCGCATCTCAAATTGGGTGTGCCAGGAGTCAAAGGCTGTCCAGTTACCGGAGAAGTGGGTGGTGAAATCATTCATCGGCAGGGGTTTGTTCAGGTTGTTTAACGCAAAATTGCCTTGTGTAAAGCTCTGCTGTCGCAACCGTGTCCCGAACGCGTAGACAGGATCGTTGCCACGAGTAACCGCTTCACTGAACGAGAGGTTCGGTAGCAGCGCAGTTCGCGCCAGCCGCGAGCCGGAGCGAGCTGAATCGACGTCGGCGCGGCATATTGCCCGGTCAGGATTCTTATCGAGAGATAAGGTTACGGCTTCCTGCAACGTCAGCGGAGGGGGCTGTTGTGCGAATAATCCAGCCTGCGGAACCGCAAGCATCACGCACACCAGACTGATTCGCAAAGGAAGCATATTTCGCATCGTTCTCCCTGTGCCGCTGTCCTGAAGATCCAGACTGAGCGACGCCAATCGAGTGACTCATAGAGCCTGCTCAATAGAAGAAAGACATGAAATGGAGAAACGTTACAGGATGCGGAATTTTATTTTGAAGCTGGCTGGCCCAGCATCCGCAGATATTCTCGCGTCAGCATCGTGCGCAACTTGGGGGCAACCTCGGAATTGCAGGCCATATCGAGCTTACTGCATCGGTCGATGGCCTGCCGCAGATCGTTGATAAAAGCTATACAGGCCGGGCAGGCATCAATGTGCTGGCGCATCTCCTGGCAGGTCCGTACTTCCAGCCGGTTATCCAGATATTCGGAGAGATTCGCAAATATCTCACGGCACTGCTGTGGCCGGCGGACGGTGCCCGTCCGTTTGGCTGATTGTCTCCCCTGACGTTTGTGCGCAGTTTGTGTGGTGGAACCCTGTTCCGCGATCTGTGACATTGCCTTCCGCACGTAAAGCCGAGCGCGGTGCAGCCGGACTCGCACCGTCCCTGGCTGCAGATCGAGAATCTGTGCAATCTGTTCTGTGTCCAGATTCTCAATGTCATGCAGCACCAGCGTGATGCGGTATTCCGGCGGGACCGACAGAATCGCCTTATGAAGTAGCAGATTCTGTTCATCATGCAATATTTGTCTTTCCGGGTTGGAACCACGGTCTTGCAATAGAAGCGCCAGGTCCAGCTCATCCGGCATCAGTTCATCCAACGAAAGTGTTTGCTTAGGAGCATCGACGGACTTACGCCGCATCCGCCAGCAATAGTTTCTGGTTACGGTATAGAGCCATACAGCCAACGCCCTGGGATCGGTAATCTTGGCTAGGTGGGGCAGCGACCGGAGCAGGACCTCCTGCATCGTGTCTTCGGCATCTTCCGGATGCCCGCAGACCTTCATGCTGAAGGAGTACACCGTATTTTGCAGCAGACCAATCGCCTCGCTCACGGATTCAGCATCCTGGTTGTGCAATAATCGTGCCGCTTCTATCAGTTCTGGTCGCATTGGAAGTGTTTGAAAACAGTTGTTATAGTATTTCGCACTTGCTATCAAGTGAATTGTACGTTTAAAGCCATTCTGCCGGACGCGAGATCGAAATAGCAGATGGAATGTCATAGCGCCAGCATGTTTTAGCGAGTGGAACAATGGGGAGTTTTCAGCCGTCAATAGACTGAGATATAGTTCTGACACGTACAGGCTGTGGAACGGACATTCGAATGGTGACTGCGCCCCACATCCCGCCGCAATGCTCAGTATCCCGGCTCTTCCGGGCCATGATTTTTTTAATTGTGGTCGGCGTAGTTCTTTGGGGTCTCAATGCCAAGCTCTCGCTGTATCGGCCACCTTCCCGGTTGATGACTTTATCCGCTGCAAAGCTCTCATTTGGGAGAAGCAGTTCTGCATCCCAGCATGTGGCAAAAGCGACTGTCTTGGTGAAGCATATCCAACCCGCTGCAATATGGCTTCTCTGCGCAATGGCCATACCTGCGAGTCTCACTTATTTCTGCACTTCGGTTCAGAATGCAGCGGAAGTCACATTTCTATCAGAGTGCTATTGTCCATCGCTTTTCTTCAGACCTCCTCCTCACATCCTCTCGTAGACGCTTGCCTTGCGACGCTTCGGCGTGGCTTCCAGTGAAAACGCAGCTGCAAGAGATGCCAGGCTCGCAGGGGCTCCGGCCGGAGGAGATTATGAGTTTCATGGGATACATACTCGTGGTAGCCGGTATTTGCGCTTTCTACGGCCTTTACGTGGCGCAGAAGAACAAACGGAATTACGAAAGCAGTGGGACGATAAGCGCTGCGGACATAAAACGGTTGCCTGTGCACAAATCGAGGGTGCGCCGGTTGAACTCTATAGAATTTTCAAAGCTGGCGGCATCCGACCCACACTCCGTTTTATTTCACATCACTGCCGATGATTCGCAACGGAACACAATAGCTGGGTTGCGAAGCCCTCGTGGCATGACACTTGCAGAACTGGAAGAATGCCTTCCCTGGATTCCGATGGACGAGAAGATTCTTTTGTTCCCGGTCGGTGGGCCGGACACACTTTTAATTGGCCGCCTGGAGCAATTGAATACAAATCGTGATCTTCTCATCCTTGATGATCCCAATCATCTTCTCCATGAAGAGGACTTGGATTTGATCGGTTAGGCCGCCCATGACCGGAGTCCGTCTGACCTGCTCCCGAAGATCTCAGCCAGATTTAGTGTGGTTATTGGGTCACAAAACATTTGGGTCACAAACAACGCATCGCCAAAATCAGCCAGGAGACAACGCCCAGCCGTTTGTCGTGGGTTCTCTACCGGTCACGGAAACGAGGTGCGGCTTTCCCTGCTCGGTGTATTTCGCGCGGTTGTAGATGCCGCACGTGCTTCTGATTGTGTTATTTGAGCACCTGCTCCATCACATCTACCTGAAAGCCGTGCTCGTGCAGCTGCGTCGATCCAGTGTTGCACAGATCGAGGATAGTAATTCCTGCTGCGAATCCGAATGAACGGCGCTGTATCTCAAGGAATGCAGGGAGAAGCACGATGACGCTCTGTAAAATGTGTGGTACAGACACTGCAACAGTGGTAACAAGCGTGGTAACTAGCTATGGGGCATTGACGTAAGCAATTGTATCGAAAAGACTTTTATGGAAAACATGAATCCCTCACTCGCCATAATTTTGGGAAAGAAAAATGCAAAAGAGCCGCTCAAAATTGAGCGGCTCTTTTGCGTCGCATGCAGCATAGACTAACCAGGATGCAGATGACCTCTGAGCTTCGTGCCCTCCTTGAAGCGCGAGCGCGCGACTGCGGCTTTGCCCTGTGCGGCGTTGCGGCCGTTCCCGCTGCGGGTTCGGCGGAGGATGCTGCCGAGCGTGCCTACTTCGGTGAGTGGGTGGCTCAGGGCCGTGCGGGAGAGATGGGCTACATGGCTCGCGCCGACGAGCATGGCAGCCTTCTGCGCTCGTCCCTGCGTGTAGCGCTGCCCTGGGCAGAGTCCGTGATTGTGTGTGCGGTGGATTATTCTGCTGATGCTCTGTGTTCTATCGATCCAGCTCCCCCGGGCTCTGGTTGGATCGCGCGCTATGCGTGGAGCGGAGATGCGAGCAGAGCAGCCAGTGGTGACGAGACACAGGTGTCTACGGAGGTTGCGCCCTCGCTTCCGCCTACGGATTATCACGATGTCATTCTGGGCCGTTTGCGTGAGTTGGAAAGCGAGTTGCATGTGCGGCATGGCGATGAGGTACAGACCCGATGCTATGTGGACACGGGACCGATTGTGGAGCGCACGTTTGCGCGCTATGCTGGCATCGGCTGGGTGGGGAAGAATACCTGCATTCTGAATGAGCAGCGTGGCTCCTGGCTCTTTCTCGGCGTGATTGTTACTTCCTTGCGGATTACGGCGGAGCTTTCCGTTGCAGCTGCGTCGGATCGCTGCGGCAGTTGCTCGCGCTGCATCGATGCATGCCCGACGGATGCACTGATTGCACCGCGTCAGATGGACGCTGCTCGCTGTATCGCCTATCTCACCATTGAGAAGAAGGGCAGTATCGCGGAGGAACTGCGGCCGCTGATGGGACGGCAGGTGTTTGGCTGCGATATCTGCCAGGACGTTTGCCCGTGGAATGCGAAAACCGAGCGGACGCGACCGATTGCAAGCGCTGCGCCAGTGGAGATGCAGCCGCGGCATGAGCTGGTGAATCCGGCTCTGGAGTGGCTGGCGCAACTGGATGAGGCAGCGTTTCGAAGGATGTTTCGTGGTTCGCCGCTGGAGAGAACGAAGCTGAAAGGCCTGCGCCGCAACGTTGCCATTGCAATGGGAAACAGCGGAGATGCGAAGCATCTGCCGCAACTGCAGGAATGGATGGAAGCCGAGGATGAAACGTTGCGCGAGATGGCGGCGTGGGCAACGGAGCAACTTCGCAACGCTGGCGCCAGACGCTCTGCTAGCATCAAATAAAGACCATGGCTGCAGAAGAACCTCAGGAACCACGCACCGTCACGCGGCAAGCCGGTAATCCCCAGCAGGAGACGCTCGCTGCCGCTACAGAACAGAATCGGGTGGCTGCACAGCCCCCGGGATCGCTGCGGCAGATGCTCGCGCTGGGTCGCTATCTGCTGCAGACAGAGGTCCACACCTATGCTTTCAGCGTTGCGGCTAATGTGATTCTGTCGCTCTTTCCGTTCATTGTGCTGCTGCTGACCATTGCGCGGGTCGTCTTCCATTCGCCGCGGATGGCCGGTCTGATAGGCGATGTGCTGCGAGATTTTCTGCCCACCTCGGGCGATTTCGTTGTGCACAATATGGAGAAGCTGGCTCATCCACACAAGAAGATACAGATATTCTCTCTGGTCGCCCTGCTGATTACCTCGACTGGCGTCTTTCTGCCGCTGGAGGTCGCGCTGAATCGCGTGTGGGGCATCCACAAAGACCGCTCTTACCTGATGAATCAGCTGGTCTCGCTTGGCCTGGCGATCTGTGTCGGACTGCTTGCCATGGCCTCTGTCGCCATGACGCAGGCGCAGCAATCATTCTGTGCGTGGCTGTTTGCCGGGCACAGTACGGATGGCATCGTCTACAACGTAGTCACGCATACGCTGCTGAATCTCTGCGCAATCATTGCCAGCATTGCGCTGTTCTTTTTTATCTACTGGATTCTGCCGAACCGGAAGATCCCGGTGCGCGCGGTGTTGCCTGCATCGATCGTAGTGGGGCTGCTTTGGGAGCTGGCGAAAATTCTCTATATCCGTGCGCTGCCGTGGCTGGATTTCCAGTCAATGTATGGGCCGTTTTACGTGTCGGTAGGGCTGATGATGTGGGCGTTTATCTCCGGGCTGCTATTGCTAGCCGGCGCCCAATTCTCAGCGGTGCGCTATGTGCAGCGGACGGCTACTTCTTCACGTCAAACGCCTTGACCACGATACCGTTGGGCTGGCCGCCAGAGGGCCACATATCAAACAGCGCGGGGCCCAGACGTTCCTGCGTTCGCACCACAGAGATGTCGCCGGACTTCGCATCGGCTGCAAGCAGCAGATGTCCTTCCACAGAGAATGCCAGCGCATCCGGTCCAGAACCTACATGAATAACGTTCACCAGTTTGCCGTCGTCGATGCTATAGGCGCTCACGGTGTCTGCGCCGAAGTTTGAAACCCACAGGGTGGAATTATCCGCGCTGACTACGCCGAAGACCGGGTGCGCGCCAATGGTATACGTTCCGCTCACCTCATTGGTCCAGGTAGAAACCTCGGAGATGCTGTTGGAGTCGAAGTTAGAGACAAAGACCTCTCCCGTATCGGGCTTCAATGCAATGTGCACTGGAGTTTTGCCCACATCCAGCAGCGTCAGCAAGTGATCGGTCAGCGAGCCTGCGTCTTGTTTCGCAGCCCACGAATCCGGCGCGGCGGCGAGCGAGATCACCATCAGCTTATTCGCGCCAGTGCAGGCGATGAAGGCCTTGGATGAGTCTGGCAGAATGACGGCGTCAGTCGCGCCGGTGCAGCCGGCGAAGGTGGCGCGCAGATGTAAAGGCTTTTCGTCGGACGTGTTGTCTACGGCGAATATGGAGATGCTCCCGCTACCGCGGTTGGTGACCACAAGCGAGCGCATATCCTGCGCAATGCGCGCCAGCCCTGGTTGTTCGCCTGCACCAATGACCGCAATCTCGCGGCGTTTTTTCAGGTCAAGCACGCTTACGTTGTTGGAGCCTGAATTCGCCACGTAGGCGCGCTTGCCATCGGCGTCTACATCGATAAAGTAGGGAAGGCGGCGGACGGGAATGACCGCGGCGACGCGGTTGGTGGTGGCGTCAATCACGGAGACGGAACCGTCCCCAATAGAGGGCTGGGTGTTTACGGCGTAGATCTCGTTGGTGACTGGATTTGCTGCCAGCCCTGTAGGCTGCTGCCCAACCGCGACCACGCGGTCCTGCCTGCGGTTGATCAGATCCAGCACGGTCACGGTGTTGCTTGCGCCGTTGCTGACGTAGGCGTATTCGCGGTAACTGCTGGCGTACTGCGGAAAATCTGTGCGGCGGCAACCTGTGGCCAGCGCGCACAACAGCGCTGCGGCGCCCAGGGCTACCGCGTGTCTACGTGCAATGGATGTGTGGAGCATGCAGATGCAGTTTATCAGGCGCGAGCTTGCGTTATTTCGAATTGGACTTGATCCGTGCTCTTTGCAGCGCGATATAACCGGCATAGCCGAACTGTATCGCGAAGACGAGTACGTAGGAAAGCACCAGGTGGCGGTACGATAGTGCGGTATCGTTCGGCGAAAATGGAAGAATCATTGAGATGGCGGTGATCATGCGTTGCCCTCCAGTCCGGCATCAATCGCGTGCATTGCAATGCTTTGTGCTCGTACCTGGCGCATCCGTTCCAGGCCATAGCGAAATGAGATCAGAAATACGCCCCACATGGCCCATGCCAGCAGGTTCCACAGGAATGCGGGCATCATGGACGGATCCACGCCGCTATCCTGCCCACCGAAGAAGACCGGCGAGGGGTGCTGTGTGCGCCACCAGCGAATGGACATGTACACGATGGGAACGTCCACGGCGGCAAAGACGGAGAGGATGGCGGCGAGTGTCTGTGTCTGGCCCGTAGACGAGAAGCGCCGGACCAGGAGATAGCTGACATAGAGCAGCCAGAGCAGCAGCAGGCTGGTCAGGCGGGCGTCCCATGCCCACCAGATACCCCACGCCGCCTTGCCCCACAGGATGCCCGTAGCGAGGCAGATGGTCGTGAAGACCAGCGTGACCTCAGCAGCGGCCAGCGCGAACGCATCGGCCTTCAGCGCACCCAGTGGATTCTTGCGGCGCAGGCCGAGATAAAAGAGCGCAGCGATGAAGTTCACATACGGGAAGACGAGTGCCATGATGGCCGAGGGCACATGGTAGAAGAAGATGCGAAATACGTTGCCCTGTTCGGCGTCTGCCGGGGCCACGAAGATAGCCAGATAGAAGCCATAAGCCAACACTGCAAACGTTGCGAAGAACCATAGCCAGAGAAGTTTTTTCATTGGTTTCATCCTAATTGAGCGCGTTACTCCGCGGCCAGAACTGTCTCAAACATTAACAGGCAGACGACGGTAAAGATAATGCAGTATCCGGCCAGCAGCTTGATCCACAGAACCGGGTCCGGATCGCCGACCAAAATGCCGGTTGTGGCCTGCACCATAGAGAGCAGAGCCGGAATAGAGATAGGAAAGAGGATCAGCGGGAGCATCAGTTCGCGGTTGCGCGTGCGCAGGCCGAGGGCGGCAAAGAACGTGCCGTTCATGACCAGCGCCCAGGTGCCCAGCGGCAACACAAGCAGCAGCAGCCAGCCCTGTCCTAGCGCATGCAGGTTGTAGAAGACGATAAAGAGCGGCGCCAGGATGATCTGGATCACGGTGACGAAGAGGAAATTGGCCAGCGTCTTGCCCAGCAGCAGTGCAGAGGCGGGTGCGGGCGACAGGCGCTGCGCATCCAGGCCCTGATTGCGCAGTTCGCGGGTCCAGGTTTGATTCAGCGCTGTGGTGGAGGCAAACAGCAGGGCCACCCACAGAATGCCGCCGGCAATCTGCCGGGAGACGGCGGCTGTCGGATCAAACGCGAAGCTGAAGAGCACTACTACCAGCAGCGAGAAGAAGAGCATGCCGTTGATGGCGTCACGCGAGCGCCACTCCAGCCGAAGGTCCTTCATCAGGTGATGCAGTACAAAGCGTGCGTAGGTCATGCATGCACCCCGGGCGCCTTGGAGATGTCCACAAGTGTGGCTTCGGTAGCACGAAGATAATCGGCAGGCGCGAGCAGAAGTTGCAGGCCTCGCTGCCCGGCGGAGACAGAGATGGTGTCAAAGAGCTGGATGGTTTCATCCACGAATGCCGGAAACGGCTTGCGGGCGCCCAGCACGGTGACTCCACCGCGGATATAGCCCGTCAGCGGCTCAACCTCTTTCAGGGAGGCAAGCTCAATCTTCTTTTCATCTGCTGCTGCAGCCAGTTTTTTCAGGTCCAGTTCGGCATCCCCTGCAACCACGCCAAAATAGTGCTCGCCGCTGTGCGCTTTGGTCAGCAGGGTCTTGAAGACCTGTTCAATAGGCATATTGATTTTTTTTGCCACGGTGATGGCGGTTAGATCTTCGGGATCCACGGTGTATTCGCGCAGCTCGTAATGGATGCCAAGAGCGTCGAGGATGCGGGCTGCATTGGTCTTACCCGAGTGCTTCATGCGAGCGTCTCCGCTCTGGAAACCCTGGGGGGCTTGCTCTCTACGGAGAGAATCTGCCCGGCTCGCATGGTTACGATGGTGTCTGCCAGTGACTCTGCCAGCTGCGGCTGGTGAGTGGTCAGCACAATCGTCCGCGGGGTGGTTTGCTTCTGCGCCGCACGCAATGGCCAAGTGCGGAACTCGGCCAGCAGGGAGACCATCTGAGCGGCGCCGGCGATGTCGAGGTTGGAGAAGGGTTCGTCGAGCAGTAGCAGTTCGGGATCGGTCAACATGGCGCGCGCCATGGAAGCGCGTTGGCGCATGCCCTGCGAATAGTCACCCACTGGCCGCGCAAGATTCGGATCCAGTCCAACGGCAGTAAGTACGGTAGCTGCGCTGCCACCGCTGTTGCAGCGTTTGCAGGCGTCAGGGAAGTAGAGGCTTTCGAAGTAACGCAGGTTTTCCAGCGCGGTTAGCTCGTCGTAGAGCATGGAGGAGTGGCTCATGTAGCCAATGCGGCTGCGGCTGTCCTCAGGCGACTCGCCCAAGACGACGACTTTGCCCAGGGTTGGACGGATAAGACCTGCGAGCATACGCAGCAGGGTGGATTTTCCCGCACCATTCTCGCCCAGCACCATGATGCATTCACCCGCGCACAGGCTGACGGAGACATTTCGCAGTGCAGCGAAGCTTCCGTAGAGCTTGGAGACGCTGGTAAGAGT
>DASWOP010000216.1:0-4421 GCA_036404255.1 Acidobacteriaceae bacterium
CCCGCGTTCTCGCGCATCTCCGGCGGAATCCAGTCCATCCCAAGCGCGCGGTAGATGCTCTCCTCCGTCTCCGCTGCCACAATCGAATCGTCTTCCATATTCGCCAGCGCATACTCGCTCAACGTGTAGCCCAGCTTCAGCGCGCGCTGCCGCAGCGCCACATTGTGCATCTTCGATCCTGTGAAATATTGCAGCGCCGCGCCATAGCTCGCCTTCGGGAGCAGCCGCACATCCACCTGCATCCCGTTGCGCAGCGCAAAGCTCACCTTGTTCTGCCCCTTCGCCATCAGGTTGGCGATCATCGGCAGCGCCGCCACATGCTCCACCGCCGCACTCACAATCTCCGGCTCGCACGCCGGCCCCGTCACCAGCAAATCCAGATCGCCCACAGACTCCTTGCCCCGCCGCAGCGATCCGGCAGGCGTCACCGTCTCAATCCCCGGAAACTCCAGGATCAGCGCGCCAATCCTCTTCGCCGCCTCATCCGCTTCATCAATTCTGAATGAGCTGGCATTCCGGCGGTAATCCTCAATGCCTTTCAGCAGCTTCTGCACCTGCTTCTCGCCGAAGCGCGGCAGCGTCGTCAGCTTGCCTTCTTTCGCCGCCATCTCCAGCGCGTCGATGTCCGCCACGCCCAGCGCCTCCCACACCAGCCCGACGGTCTTTGGCCCCATGCCCGGCAGTTTCAGCAGAGTCAGCATGCTTGGCCGGTAAGTCTTCAGCAGCTCCTCGCGCACTTCCATCGTTCCGGTTTTCACCAGATCAACAATATTGGCGGCCATGCCTTTGCCAATGCCAGCGATAGCCAGCAACTGCTTCGGCTCATCCACCATCGCGGCAAGCGGCTGCGTCTGTTGTTCTACGGATTCGGCTGCACGCCGGTAAGAGCGGATACGAAACGGGTCGGCACCGCTGATCTCCAGCAGTGCCGCCGTTTCATCCAGAATTGTCGCTATGGTGATGTTGTCCATGGTTGGCCGGGCAGTGCTTCGCTATTGTACGAAACAACCGGGCGCTTGTGCCTGAAAGCTCAGGTTCAGCAACCAGCCCTCCCATTTCAAGCGCGGTAATTCACATTGTTCAGGCTGCGGTACTGTCTGAAGCCGCTCGCACCACCTGATCGGCCTGCGGCCCCTTCGCCCCCTCAACGATGTCAAACTCCACGTCGTCGCCCTCTTTCAGACTCTTGTAGCCTTCCAGCTGGATGGCACTGTAGTGGACAAAAACATCCGGCCCATCATCACGTCCGATGAAGCCGAAACCCTTTGCGTTGTTGAACCACTTCACTTTGCCCTTGTATTGTGCCACGTGCATTCCCCTTTATTACTTCGTGATCTGGCTCAGCCTGAAACATGGAACAGCAGCTTTCTCGCCGCATGAATATATGACGCAAAACGGCACCTATTTGGTTTCCCACAATCCCCATCCTGCTCGATGCCATGAAATTCGGCTCCTCTCACACAACTTCCGGAAATCGCGGCAAGTAAGCTATATCCTCATAATGTGCCTACCTCTCTCATGGAATCGCAGAAAGTCCTGGATAGCCTGCCGCAGCTGGTCTGCGCGACAGATTCCGAGGGAGCCATCACATTCCTGAACCGCAGCTGGTTCCAATACACCGGGCGCCATGCCACCGCCGACCTCGAAGCCCTTTGGTTTGATACCGTGCATCCCGAGGATCGCGAGCAGGTGGCCTCCTCCTGGACAATCGGTGTCCCTACGCTTCAGCCCTTTGAGCACCGCTACCGTATCCGGGCAAAAAATGGCCAGTACCGCTGGTTTGATTCCCATGCCGCGCCCATCTTCAGCCGCAGCAACCACCTCGTAGGATGGATCTGCTCCTCGACCGACGTTCAGGGGCAGATGGACGCCGAACTTGCCGCCCGCATGGAGCGCGACCGCCTGAACACCGTCGTGGAAAACGTCCCTGTCGGCATCGTTCTGGCAGAGGCTCCCAGCGGCCGCATCGTCTTCGGCAACCCAGCGGTAGAAACCGTTCTGCGCCACCCCGTTCTCGCCACCGGTGCCATCGAAGATCACACCCAGTGGCCCGCCTTCCACCCTAACGGCAGCCCCATCGATCCCAAGGACTTCCCCCTCGTCCGTGCCATGGCCACCGGCAAAACCATCAACGGCGAAGAATTTCTCTACCGTCGTGGCGATGGTACCTTCGGCTGGGTTCGCATCACCGCCTCGCCCATCACCGATAGCGCCGGAAACATCGTAGCCGGCATCGCTGCCATCGCTGATATCGATCAGGAAAAGCTGATGATAGAGCGCACGCTCGCTGCGGAGAGCCGCTTCCACCAGCTCATTGAGATCAGCTTCGTGGGTCTGCAGATCGTCGATTCACACGGCATCGTCAGCTACATGAACCCCGTCCTGCGCCGCATGCTCGGCTACACTCTTGCGGAGATTACAGGTGGCCACCTGCATCGCAGCCGCCTCACGCCTGCGGAATTCTCCGCGCTGGACGCCCGTGTCGAAGACCAGCTCCAGCGCAACGGCACCTGCGAACCCTACGAAACCATCTACCTCGCCAAAGATGGCGCCCGCATCCCCGTGCTTACCGCCAGCACCATGATGCGCAGCGAAACAGGCACCGATACTGAAGTCGCCAGCTTCGTCTTCGATCTCACCACCGCCAAGCGCTCCGAATCCGCCCTGCTGCAATCGGAAAAGCTGGCCGTCGCCGGACGCCTTGCCGCATCCATCTCCCACGAGATCAACAACCCGCTGGAAGCCGTTACCAACCTGCTCTACATCATCGGGATGGAGCCGCTCTCCCCACAGATTGCTCAGTACCTGCAGCAGGCGCAAGCCGAACTGGGTCGCGTCTCCCACATTGCCGCACAGACGCTGCGCTTCTACCGCCAGACCACCAAACCCGCTCCCATGAAGAGCAGCGACCTCACCGACTCCGTCATCTCGCTCTACCGCAGCCGCCTGCAAGCCGCCAATATCCACCTCGTGCTCGACCATCGCGAGCACAAACCTATCGTCGGCTATGCCAGCGAACTACGCCAGGTCTTGGCCAACCTCATCGGCAACGCGCTCGATGCCATGAATGGCATGGATCCTCGCGTGCTCACCATCCGTTCGCGCCCCGCCACCGACTGGCGCACCGGCCATGCAGGCGTGCGCATTACCGTCGCGGATACCGGTAGCGGCATGGACAACGCAACCCTCGAGCACATTTTTGAGCCCTTCTTTACTACCAAATCCGAGACCGGCACCGGCCTCGGTCTATGGGTCAGCGAAGAGATTCTGCACAAACGAAGCGGCTCGCTCCGCGTCCGAAGCAGCCGCTTGCCGGAACACCGCGGCTCCGTCTTCGCCTTCTTCCTCCCATACGCCGCATAGCCGCTCCCGGCACTTGAGCTTATTGATACAGAATTGTCAAGACAGTCGCGCTATTTTGGGCATAGAGTCACAGCCATGCTCGTCACAATCTCCGACGTCCGTCGCGCCATGGAACACGATGAGCTGACTCCGTGCTTTCAGCCGGTCGCAGAGTTGCATACTGGCCGCCTTACCGGATTTGAAGTCCTGGCTCGCTGGAAACACCCCGAGCATGGCCTGATCCTTCCGGAAAATTTCATCGCTCTCGCGGAAGAGAATGGCCTGATAGAGGCGCTCATGCACCAGATTCTGCGCAAGGCTTTGCTCGCCGCGCCACTTCTGCCCGATCCGGTGTCTCTCGCTGTCAATATTTCAGCCACTCAATTGCACGATCCGAAACTCCCCAGTCAGATTCTGGAGCTGACAGCCAAAGCCGGTTTCTCTCCCACGCGGCTGATAGTCGAAGTAACCGAAAGCGCACTGCTGATCGACCTGCAGCAGACGCAGAAAATTGCCAGTGAGCTAAAAGCTATGGGTTGCGGCCTTGCTCTGGATGATTTTGGCACCGGCTACTCCAGCCTTGGACATCTTCAGGCCTTGTCCTTCAATGAACTCAAAATAGATCGCAGTTTCATCGCAACCATGACGAATAAGCGCGAGAGCCGCAAGATCGTCGCTGCCATCATTGGCCTTGGGCACAGCCTGGGGCTGATTACCGTAGCCGAAGGTGTCGAAACCGAAGAGCAGGCGGACATGCTGCGCTGGCTTGGCTGTGGCATGGGCCAGGGCTGGCTTTACGGTCGCCCCGTTACCGCAGATAAAATCCCTGCACTCGTAGCCTCCAAACTCCTTGAAGCTCCGCCTGTGTGGTCAGCGCCTGGCGATGGATGGGCCGTCTCCAGCCTCGAAGCTCTGCCCACCCAGCGCCTTGCCCAATTGCAGGCCATCTACGACGGCGCCCCCGTAGGCCTGTGTTTTCTGGACTGCAGCCTGCGCTATGTCAGCCTGAACCAGAAGCTTGCGGAGATGAATGGTGCGTCGGTATCTGCCCACCTTGGCAAAACCGTGCAGCAGATGCT
>DASWOP010000217.1:0-39580 GCA_036404255.1 Acidobacteriaceae bacterium
GCAATAATCTCCCGCAAGGGTATCTGGTCCGTAAGCAACAGGTGATGCACTACCGCCAGCATCAACACCAGTTCGAAACGATCTTCCAGCCGCTCCAGTAAAGCACTGGACTCGCCGTTGTCCCATCCTGCCGGAGGCGTCGGACGGGCGATATCTGCCTGGATCGTCTGGATGGGAAGCTGTTGCTCATGGCTCATGCGAAAGATGTTTTCTGCTGACGCAGCATCACGCTCCAGCGCGGTAACATGTATCCCCATCGCGGCGGCCATGGCACTGAATTCGCCGGTGTTGGCGCCAATATCCAGCACTCTCGCGGGTTGCAACTCACGCAACACCTGTCTTACCCACTGTTGCTTCTGCCCGTTCTGTTCAGCCGTGTAGTGCGAGCGGGATTCCTGATACGCTGACCAACTGGAGGTGGCTGTGGCGGTAATTGCACGGCGCGTGCGGGTGCGGAGCCGCTTCAGCATGCGCTTCAAGATGCTGAGGTTCAGTTCCGGATCCGAGTTCCACGATGACGTCTGCGCGGCTGAGGGCTTGCGCCCTTCAAGCCATGCAGGCAGGGTGATGGGCCAGAGAGCTGTCCGTGAAAGGCGCTTACGCCAGCTCAGGCTGCGATAGATCTCCGCAGGCTCATAGCCGTCACGATGGAAGAGGCTCAACGCGAGCGGCCAGCCGCAAAGCCTCTGCATGAGCAGCGGCAGAAGAAATGTCCGGATGTATTGACCCTGGGCAAGCCACAACGACGAGGCTGGATCGAGGCGCTCAAAGGAAAGTACATCCACCAGGACAGGGTGGGCGCCGATGAACAGGATGTTTAGCGGGGTTGCATCCTTCATGATCCAGCCTTCGGCGAGCGCTTCTTCGCAGAGATTGAGCGTGAGTTCAGCAGCCGCAAGCCATTGCGAAGGCGTCCACTCCCACGGGTAGGTCGGAACAGGAACGAGGGGATGTTGCAGCAGCAGACCGTTTGCATCGTCTGCCTCTACCGCGGTGGCCACAACGTCGCCGCGCCCCAGCATGCGCCTGTAGAACGCGGACTGGATCAGCTCAAGCGTAGAGAGTCGCGCAAAAGGATGGATACGGCGAACGGCATAATCATCTTGCAGCGTCAACGAGCCCGATGGATCACGAAAGGTAGCAATAGCTCTTGCTGCTGTCATGCTACCTTGCGTACGCCCTGTTCGGTTGCTGCCGGTACGCCGCCAATCTTATTTTCTTGCGGACGTACGAAGAGTCTGCGAATGCGACGGCGCAGAAAGTAACCGAATCCAGCCAGTAGTGAGCCAATCGTTTGCAGGGCCAGCAGCCCCGAGCCCGGATCAACATAGCCCCATGCTCTACGTTCGCTGGCAACGATCAGGCAAACCCCAATAAAAATGCTAAGTGAAAATAAAACAAGTCTTTTCAATACCCCTCCATCGATATACGCCGGGAATAAAACAAACAGAACAGGGGAATTAATCTTTTAACTTGCAGGAAAGAACCCTACCTGTCGGAGTAAGTTGCGCTGCAATTACGAAAGTTTCAACATCAGGTTACTATCCATAAGAGAATGCACGGCGCATACATCTCAGCCACTAAGACTCTTAATCCCAGTTCGGGAATCGATTCTGCACGGCGGACCATTACGGGGTTGATAAACTGAAGACTCTATAACGTAAAAGCTGTTTACAGAAGACGTTATGCAAGTTGCTGTGTCTCATTACCAAAGTGCAATCAGATGGAAGTGGAGCGTGCAGGCGTGAGGGAAATAGTGATGCTACGGACGAAGTGTATTGGTTTGGCAGTGATGATGTTGGCCAGCAGCGGGTTGGCCAGCGCGCAGGGTGGGTACGATCCGCTCAAGACGTTTGCCCCATTGACCCTGCACGATCCAGTGAACCAGTATCGCTCCAGCAATGGCGCGCCCGGGCCTGCTTACTGGCAGAACCGCGCGGATTACGTGCTGCATGCATCACTGGACCCGGCGAAGAAAGAACTGCGCGCCGACGAAACTATCACCTATACCAACAACAGTCCTGACGTGCTCGCCAGCCTGTGGATCCAGTTGGACCAGAATATTTACCGCAGGGATGCGCGCGCGGCGGCGGACGTTAGAGCAACGGAGTTCACAGAAGGCTACGTGCTGGATGCAGTAGAGGCAGGTGCGAAGGGTGCGGAGCACAAGGCTGACTATATTGTGTCGGACACGCGAATGCAGGTTCGGCTGGCACATCCGCTGATCCACGGCGCGAAGGTGCTGGTCCACATCCAGTATCACTACACGGTACCTGCGGCCTTTGGCGGCCGCACATCGTGGGGACCATCGAAAAATGGGGACATCTTTGACATCGCGCAGTGGTATCCGCGCATGTGTGTGTATGACGATCTCCGCGGATGGGACACGCTTCCCTACCTGGCGCAGGAGTTCTACCTGGAATATGGAACGTTTGATTACGACGTCACTGTGCCTGCCGGCATGATCGTGGCGGGGTCTGGCGAGCTTACAAATTCTGCGCAGGTGCTGAACGCCCACGAGATTGCGCAACTGGCAAAGGCAAAGGCGAGTGACAAGACCGTCGTGATTCGCTCCGTTGAGGACGTGGCTAAAGACCTGGCTGCTCCGGCGAAGACCGGCACCAGGACGTGGCGCTTCCATATGGAGAAGACGCGCGATGTGGCGTTCACCGCATCCAGCGCGTTTGTGTGGGATGCGGCACGCATCAATCTGCCGGGCGGTAAGACATCGTTGGCGATGTCGGTCTATCCAGTGGAGAGCGCGGGGGATGCAGCGTGGGGACGATCCACCGAGTATCTGAAGGACGCGATCGAGCATTTTTCGCAGCGCTGGTATCCCTATCCGTATCCGGTTGCAGTGAATGTGGCGGGGCCGACGGACGGCATGGAATATCCGGGGCTGCTCTTCGATGGAATCGGCGATAACGGCAAGGACCTCTTCTGGATTACGGCGCACGAGATCGGGCATGGATGGTTCCCGATGATTGTGGGCTTCAACGAGCGGCGCGATGCGTGGATGGATGAAGGGTTCAACACCTTCATCGACATCTACGAATCGGAAGACTTCGAGCATGGAGTGTATGGGCCGAAGCGCGATTCCGAGTTTGCGCCCGGTGGTGGCAAGCCTGCGGATGAGATTGTTTCGCTGATGCAGGACCCGGCGGCGCCGGTCATCCTGACGCGCGCCGATGCGATTACGGAGAAGTATCGCCACCCGGTGACTTACTTCAAGTCGGCACTTGGGCTGCAACTACTACGCGAGCAGATTCTTGGCCCGGAACGGTTTGACTTTGCCTTCCGCAAGTTCATCTCGGACTGGGCTTACAAGCATCCGTCGCCGTCAGACTTCTTCCGTGCCATGGAGAGTGAAGGTGGCGAGGATCTTAGCTACTTCTGGCGCGGCTGGTACATGAATAACTGGACGTTCGATCTCGCCGTGGAAGGCGTGCAGTATTCGAAAAAAGATGCTGCGCCGGGCGCAACGGTGACCATTGCGAACCGCGGCCAACTGGTGCTGCCTGCGCTGGTGGAGATCACTTTCGCGGACGGAAGCAAGACGCAGGTGACGCTGCCGGCTGAGACGTGGATACTGCACACGCGGCATGGCATTGAGGTGCCGGGGAGCAAAAAGATCGCCGACGTGGTGATTGATCCGGAGCATGCGCTGCCGGATGTCGATCGCAGCAACAATTTGTGGCAGCACTAGGGGCATTTCTTCTATTGGTGTCATGATTTGTGGAGGCAATCGAAAAGCAGGTGGACGCAGCCTCGACTCTGAATGGACTGCAGAGGGGGCCTCTTCCCCAAAAGAGCCTCTGTCTTAGCACTGCGTCGATAGCACTACTTGTCAGTGACGGTGATCTAGTGTCGCTCCGCTAAGTGCCGCGTCCTACGTCACGACCGTCACGATTTATTAGTGGCCACAAGCAGAACTGTCAAACCAAACACGACTGCAAAGGCGATTATGGCGTTTCGGGCGAAGTGACCGTGATGCCGCGCTGGCTGGTTCGAAGTTCCACCTGGGCTGACTTGGCCGCCCAGCTCGGCAATGGACTTGACTTCGGTGTAGCTCACCTCTGTGGATTCCGGCGCGTTGAGTTGGAAACTCTCTTCGGAACGAGCCACCAACTCTCCTTCGATCTTCCGGTGGTCCTTGAGTTTGACTTTGATCACCGTGCCTGGAGCAAGACTGTCGAGCTTCAATTTCACTTTGGCAGCCCGCTGGGCGTCCTGTTCGACGGAGGACGCGAAAGCCGTTCGAGCGGAAGCTCCGAAGAACAAGAGAAACACTAGAATCCACGCTAAGCACTTTTGCACTGCATGATCTCCTTCGGAAAAGCTGCTCCAACGCTCCGGAACGCCGGAGCGTTGGAGGCCACGTCAAGCATTAAAACAATGGCGCGGTCAGTTTATCAGTCACGTTACGGGACGGATCATCCTGTATGAATGCGGGATGACAAATAAATGGGTTTAAGTAAACCTCTGCACCAATAGAAAATTTGCTCTAACCCGGACGAGGCCGCTGGGGCGATTATCGCCACAGCGGCTCGTCTGAATACCGTAACTGCAACCGCACACAGGCCGCTGGCAATTGCCAGCGGCCTGTGTGCGGAAGAGCTCGATCTGGTGAGGATGCGGGAAGCTTCGCTCGGGCGGAAGTGCGTCTATCGCATAGGATTGCGGGGAAAATAACCCTGTGCCGCCGTCTGCCGGGGCGTCATGGCGATGTTCGACTAGAGTACGGAGCCACGAATCTCAGGCAATCGAATCGATTTGCTACCGGATAATTATCGAAACCTTGGTGTGCCAGATCACATATTTATCTCGTAGAATCGCCATACAATCGCTGCGATTTTTACTCAACGAAATCGAGGTTTTGAATTATTCATGGCCACTCAAGAGATTTCAGTCGCTGTAGACACCTCCGAACTTCCCGCAGAAAACCACTTCAAAAACGGGCCTCGTGCCACAGGAAAGCATGACTATTCGCAGCCGCTTTCTACCAATAAGCATTTGCTGCAGTGGATCGATAAGATGGCGGCGCTGACGCGGCCTGACGCGATTCACTGGGTGGATGGCTCTGAAGAAGAGAATGCACTTCTCTGCGCGCAGTTGGTGGAGAACGGCACGTACCTGAAGTTGAATGAGAAGCTGTGGCCGGGTTGCTACTATGCGCGCTCCGACGCAAGCGATGTGGCCCGTGTAGAAGACCGCACCTTTATCTGTTCTCTCTCAAAGGACGCTGCAGGCCCAAACAATAACTGGGAAGACCCGGTCAGCATGCGCCATAAGCTGAAGGGTCTCTTTGACGGCTGCATGCGGGGCCGCACCATGTACGTGCTGCCGTTCAGCATGGGGCCGGTTGGGTCCGACATGTCGCAGATTGGCGTCCAGCTTACCGATTCAGCTTATGTGGTGACGAACATGCGCATCATGGCGCGGATCGGCATTCCCGTCGTCAAGGAGATTGATAAGGCGCAGAAGCGCGTTGTGCCCTGTATGCACTCTGTTGGCATGCCACTGACGAAGGGTGTAGCCGATGTGCCGTGGCCGTGCAACAAGGAAAAGTACATTGTGCATTTCCCGGAGACGCGCGAGATCTGGAGCTTCGGTTCCGGCTACGGCGGCAACGCCCTGCTGGGCAAGAAGTGCTTCGCGCTGCGCATTGCATCGACGATTGCACGCGATGAGGGCTGGATGGCGGAGCATATGCTCATCGTCGGCGTGGAAAGCCCGGAGGGCGAGAAGACCTACGTGGCAGCGGCCTTCCCCAGCGCATGCGGCAAGACCAACTTCGCCATGCTGATTCCGCCCGAAGGATTTGAAGGCTGGAAGGTATGGACCGTTGGCGACGATATCGCGTGGATCAAGCCGAACAAGAACGGCGAGCTCTACGCCATCAATCCGGAGGCTGGATTCTTTGGTGTGGCTCCCGGCACATCGGTCCAGACGAATCCCAATGCAATGGCGTCGCTGGCGAAGAACTCCATCTTCACGAACGTTGGGCTTACGCCAGAGGGCGGCGTCTGGTGGGAGGGCATGACGGACGAACTTCCCGCTGAACTGACCGACTGGCAGGGCCACCACTGGACCCCGGAGATCGCAAGAACGACGGGCGCCAAGGCGGCACATCCGAATGCGCGCTTCACCGCGCCTGCATCGCAGTGCCCAACCATCGATCCGGCATGGGAAGACCCGCAGGGCGTGCCGATCAGCGCGCTGATCTTCGGTGGACGCCGTGCCACCACGGTGCCGCTGGTCTACCAGGCCTTCAACTGGAGCGCCGGCGTCTACCTGGGCGCAACCATGGGCTCGGAGATGACGGCTGCGGCTGCCGGAACGATCGGCAAGGTACGGCGCGATCCGATGGCGATGCTTCCCTTCTGCGGCTATCACATGGGTGATTACTTCCGGCACTGGATCAAGATGCAGCGCACGCTCAGCATGACGCCGCGCATCTTCGGCGTGAACTGGTTCCGCAAGGACGCTGCGGGCAAGTTCCTGTGGCCCGGCTTCCGCGAGAACATGCGCGTGCTGAAGTGGATCGTGGAACGCGTGCATGGCCGCTCGCTGGGCAAGGAGACGGCTATCGGCTGGGTGCCTCGGTATGAGGACATCGAGTGGAAGGGCATGAACTTCAGCCGCGAAGACTACGAGGCACTGGAAGCGGTGGACCGCGAGCAGTGGCAAGAAGAGGTCATCGGCCACGAAAGGCTGTTCATCCAACTGCACGACCATCTGCCGCCAGAGATGGTCTACGAGCGGGAACTGCTGATCTGCAGACTGTAACTGCAGAAGAAACCAGGGGGGACGCGGCCAACCGGCTGCGTCCCTTTTTATTTGTGCCATCGCATCGCGCAACCGGCACTCTTTTGAGAGACTAGATGGCATGAGCACCCCAAAGAAAGCGTCGCTGGCTGAGGCATTGAAGCAGACGCGGCCGTTTGCCGACATTACCCAGGAAGCTTACCTTAGCATCCTGCGGACGGCATCGGAGATCTCTCACCTGGGGGACCGTATGCTGAAGGAGCATGGGATAACCCAGGCGCAATATAACGTGCTCCGCATCCTGCGCGGAGCGGGTTGCAAGGGACTCTTCCGCAATGAGATCGCAGGGCGGCTGGTGACGGCCATGCCGGATGTTTCCCGCCTGCTGGACCGGATGGAAGATGCAGGTTTGATCAGCAGAGAGCGAGGCCAGAAGGACCGCCGCCAGGTCTCCACGTTCATCACCGCAGACGGGCTCACGCTGCTGAAGGAGCTGGATGAGCCGGTCAGGAACATGCACCGCGCACAGTTTAACGGGATGAAAGAAGGCCAGTTGCAGAAGTTAATTGAGTTACTGACCGAAGTGAGAGAACGAGTCACCTGAAACATTTCTGCATCCGAATACGTGTTACAACACTCATATAGGTGTTAGGACACATAAAGCCATGACAACACTCGTATCGCCAAGGATGCAGATTGGAATTCAGCCACCGGGCTACCGACTGCCGGACGCAGCCCACGTAGGATGCGTTCGTCTTGCGGTCTCTGACCTGGAGCGCGCTGTCGCCTTCTATCGCGACATTGTTGGGCTGGCCGTGCTCGCGACGGAGGGACGGCTTGCGCGGCTGGGCATTCGCACGGATGGCCAGATTCTGCTGGAACTCGAGGAGCAGCCCGGCGTGCAGCCGATTGGCAAACGCAGCCGGCTTGGGCTGTATCACACGGCATTTCTGCTTCCCAGCCGCGAAGACCTGAGCAGTTTTGTGCGCCACCTGGTGCGCCATAACGTCAACTTTGGCGCGGGCGATCACATTTACAGCGAAGCACTGTACCTGACCGATCCCGATGGTCTGCAGGTTGAGGTCTACGCTGACAGGCCGCGCTCCGAGTGGATCTACGAAGGCGTGGAGATTGTGAGCGCCACCAATCCCGTACAGTTTGCCGAACTACCGCCGGTTGCCGAGGGCAGCTGGGCCGGTGCCCCGCTAGGCACGACGATTGGCCACATACACCTGTATGTGGGCGACCTGGAGATTGCCCGGAAGTTTTACCATGACGCGCTCGGGCTGGACATCGTGACGTGGCGCTATCCGGGCGCGCTGTTCACCTCTGCCGGGGGATATCACCACCATGTTGCGGTGAATGTGTGGACGGCGGGCTCGCCCCCTGCATCAGATAAAGATGCGCGGCTTTTATTTTGGGAGATGGTACTACCGGATGAGCAGGATGTAGTCCGCGCGGGGACCAGTCTGTCGGCAGCAGGATACACAGCGGTAAAGACGGCAAACGGCGCTCCGGGCTTCTCCGATCCATGGGGAATCACGGTCGCGTTGGCGACGCAGGCTTCGTTTGATACACGCAGCAATACAAAATAATCCTAAGGAGAACGACATGAAACTCAGAACTTCTATTCTTGCACTATCCGCAATTCTCTTCGCAACGCTACCGGCTGTGGCGCAGAATTACGCCATCGATCCGGCTCACTCCGCGATCAACTTCAGCATCAAGCACATGGCAATCTCTACCGTGCGTGGGCGCTTTGCCATCAAGAGCGGAAACATCACCTTCGATGCGAAGAATGCAGCGAAATCTTCCGTGACTGCGGTGATTGACGTGGCATCAGTCGATACCGGCGTGGAGAAGCGCGATGGGCATCTGAAGAGCCCGGACTTCTTTGACGCAGCGCAGTTCCCTACCGCGATCTTTACCAGCAGCACAGTGAAGCGCGCAGGCGATGGGTATGAGGTGATCGGCACACTCACCCTGCATGGCGTGACCAAGCCCGTAACCCTGCACATGGATGCTCCGAGCAAAGAGCAGATCGGCATGGACGGCAAGCCGCATCGCGGATTCAGCGCAACTACGACGCTGCACCGGCAGGATTTCGGCCTGAACTGGAATGGGCCGCTAAAGTCCGGCGACAACGTGCTGGGTGATGACGTGCCGATGACGTTTGACATTGAAGCGGGTCAGATCTAACCAGCTACTCCGGGCGAAACCGGCGCGGGCCTACTTGTCAGAGTAGTAGCCCGCGCGGGTTTGCACGGTCAGCTTTTTGTCTTTCGCGGTAACTGAAACCTCGTGATATCCGGCGCCGTCGTGTGCTGGGGGTGCATAGCCTACGCGATACTGGTTGCGCAGCTGATCCGCAATCTGCTGATAGATTGCCGCGACAGGCTGCTTCTTCGAGACCTGAAAGAGCGTGCCGCCGGTCTCCTGCGTCATCCGCTCCAGAGCCTTGCGGCCATCGGCGTGAGATTCCCCACCGGGGGGATGATTGCCACCGCCGCCGGGACCGCCATTGCCGCCGCGGCCACCACCGGGCAATCCGCCTCCACCGCCGGGCCAGCCTCCACCGCCGCCCGGCCAGCCACCGCCGGAACGGCCTCCGCCAGGATTGCCACCACCACCGTTGCCGCCATCATGCCCGAAACCGCGGTCACGATGCTCTTCGCCTGCAAAGTAGATGGCATACACCATGGTGTCTGCCCGCTGTGCCGCCTCAATCGCGGACGCGATGGATTCCATGCTGCCGATGTCTACGCCATCCGTGAGCAGGATGAGCGCCTTGCGATTCGGTTCCTTCTTGATGACTTCGTCAGCCGCGAGGAAGACTGCGTCGTAGAGCTGCTTGGTCGAATGGTGCGCGGGGTGCGGATCGCTGGCATCAGATTTGTCTGTGCTGCCAGCGGCCATGGGAGCAAGCTGCGCCAGTGCGGCCTGCAATGCGGAACGAGAACTGGTGGGGTTGCAGAGCAGGTCCACCTCGCGGGCGAACTCCACCACAAAGGCTTTATCGGTAGGGCGCATCATCTGTTCCAGAAAGGTGCGGCTGGCGGTGCGCTCTTCATCCAGGGCGTCATGCTGCGATGCACCTGCATCCACCAGTAGGCCGAGCGTCAGCGGAAGATCCACATCATGATCAAAGTAATGGATAGTCTGCGGCTTGCCATCTTCGGTGACGGTGATGTCGTCTTTTGTCAGCTTGGTGACGATATCGCCATGCTTGTCGCGCACAACCAGTGGCAGACTCACCATGCGGGAGTCTGTTTTGATGGTTGGCGTAGAGGCAGCAGTGTTCAGAGAGGGCGCCGGAGGCTGCTGCGCGTAGAGCGGCAGGGCCAGGATAGTGGTGAAAATAATTCCGAGCGAATAGTTCTGCAACATCGTTACACCTTACCAGCGAAAAGAATACACCGCATCGCAGCGCTGATCGATAGACGGTCTTAGCGGGCTTCTGGTGTACAGGGCAGGAAGCGTTCCATAAAAAAGCCGCGGTCCGGATTGAAGATCCGATGCCGCGGCTTTGGTTTTTCCACTCAAACTACACTCTAGCGGCGGCCATGGTCGTCATGATGGTCGTCGCGATCATGGTGATCACCGTCGTGGTGGTCACGATCTTCGTGGCCCCAACCGCCTTCGTGATACTGCCAGCCCCGCCGGTAATGCTCATAGTGGGGGTGATTCCAGTAGGCGCCCTCATAGGGCGGCTGGTTCCAGCGGCCGGGCACCCAGACATAGCGGTTGCGGTTCACACCCCAGTAGCCGTCAATCCACATGTAGCCCTGTCCAGGCATGGGCGGACGTCGCTCATAGCGCATCGGCGGAGGGGTTCTGCCGATGTAGATGCCAACCTGAGAGTAAGCAGCCGGAACCGCAAAGGTTGCGACAAGTGCTGCAGCAGCAAACCATTTCATCTTCATGCATTCTCTCCTTGTGTCACTTACATAGGATGCAAACGCGGAGCGGGCGCCGGCCTACTTGACTATGAATATTCGCATATCCTAATATAGATTCATGCAACAACAACTTCGCCGCTTCAAAGCGGACATCTTTCAGGCTCTCGCGCATCCCACGCGAATCGCAATTCTCGAGCTTTTGAACGAAGGGGAGCTGTCTGCCGGGGCGCTCATCAGCAAGCTGGAACTGGAGCAGGCTAACGTCTCCCAGCACCTCGCGGTCCTCCGCGCCAAGCAACTGGTGACCAAGCGCAAGGCCGGCAACCAGGTCTTCTATACCGTTCGCGACCCCATCCTGCTGGAGGTGCTGAAGCTGATGCGGACCTACTTCCATGCACATTTGAAGGAGTCGCTGACCATGCTGGATGAGATGGAAAAGCCAGTGGAAGAGAAACTGGTAGAGCAAGCCCAATGACCTGGCCAGCAAAATGGACTCCGCGGTCGATTGAGTGCCTGCGCAACTACTCTCTGCATACATTCACACAGGACCTGATCGCCGGACTGACGGTGGGTCTGGTGGCGTTGCCGCTGGCGATGGCCTTTGGCATTGCCTCTGGCGTAGCTCCACAGGCGGGCATCTACACGGCTGTTGTGGCCGGATTCCTCATCTCGGCGCTGGGCGGGTCGCGTACGCAGATTGGCGGGCCAACGGGCGCATTCGTCGTCATCGTTGCCGGCATTGTGATGAAGTTCGGGCTGGGCGGGCTGGCGCTGGTCGGCATGATGGCTGGCGTTCTGCTGATCGTGATGGGCCTGACCGGCCTGGGCACAGCAGTGAAGTATATTCCCCGCCCCGTCACCATCGGCTTTACCAACGGCATCGCCGTACTGATTGCATCGACGCAGATCAAGGATTTTCTGGGACTCACCACGCCCGGGGTGCCGAGCGAATTCATTCCCCGCATGCATATGCTGGCGATCTACATCACCACCATCCAGCCGAAGACACTGGTGATCGGCGCAGCGTCGCTTACGGTGATTTTGCTGTGGCCGCGGATCACCCGGCGGGTGCCCGGCTCCATTGTTGCGCTGCTGCTGGCTACCGTCGTAACTGCGCTCTTTCATCTGCACACCGAGACGATTGGCAGCCGCTTTGGCGGCATTCCCCAGGGCTTTCCGCATTTCGCTTTTCCAGGTTTTCACGCGGAACACATCATTCCGCTGATTCCGTCCGCGCTGACGGTGGCTCTGCTGGCAGCCGTAGAAAGTCTGCTCTCTGCCGTGGTGGCCGATGGCATGAGCGGCGATCACCATAACTCGAATATGGAACTGGTAGCGCAGGGCGTGGCGAATCTGGCGTCACCGCTTTTCGGCGGCATCCCCGCTACGGGAGCTATCGCACGCACCGCAACCAATATCCGGTCCGGTGGGCGCACGCCCGTAGCCGGCATGGTGCATGCCTTCACCCTGCTTGCCATTTTGCTGGTGGCTGCGCCGCTGGCGAAATTTGTTCCGCTGGCAACGCTTGCCGCTGTGCTATTTGTGGTCGCGTACAACATGGGCGAGTGGCGCGAAATTGCCACCATCATGCGGCTTTCCAGAACAGACATTGCCGTGTGGCTGGCCACGTTTGCGCTGACGGTACTGGCGGATCTGACCGTCGCCGTCGCCGTGGGCATGGCTCTGGCTGCGCTGCTCTACATCTACCGCATTGCAGAAACCACTACCGTGGCACCGGTTACCGCAGGGTATCTGCGCGATGGCCGCGCCCACATCCTGCAGGGGCAGGATATTCCCACCAACGTGAGCATTCTGCGCATCCACGGCCCTTTCCTCTTCGGCACCACGGAGAAGCTGGCCGAAGAGACCAGAGACCTGACTAAGCTGGGCGAGATCGTCATTCTGCGCCTGCGCAACATGACGGCGCTGGACGCGACCGGCGTTCACGCACTGGATCAATTTGCCAACCGTCTGCGCAAGGCCGGGAAGGTGCTGCTGATCTGCGGGGTGAGAGACCAGCCGTCCCGGGAGATCGAAGGCTCCGATTTCCTGCGGCATGTGGGCGAAGAGAACGTGCTCCCGCATGTCCAGGCGGCGCTGGCGCGTGCCCGGGCCCTGCTGGGAGACTTTGGCGGGGTTGGCCGTGAAGTGGCGGCCATGATGGCGCGCCAGTCACTATAGGGCGGCTCAGGCTGGTAGCTCTCCACACCGGTGATGCACGTCACAGCCACTCGTGAAGAGGTTCGCGGATCATAGTGAAATGATGATCGAAACTCTCCCCAATTCGACCCCTACTCCCGACCCATGCGAAGAGGCCTGCAGCGGCTATGGAACCCAGGAACGCTGCCCCCCGCTGATCGTGCTCGCCTCCGCTGCGCAGAATATGGAAACTCCGGCCGAGGAGCTTCCCTGCCTCGCGTCTGCGCTGCAGCAGAGCAAGACGGAAAAAGAACCGCGCTCCTGAGCTTCGGAGCGCGGCCTTCAGTTCACAAATTTTATTGAGAAAGCACTGTCTGCCTGCTAACCGCTACAGGCATGCAGCAGAGAGCTTTGCGCCATTGTTGTGCTCCACCGCAATGGTGAGCACCGGGCACGGCGCTTCGGTAATGATGCGGTAGGCAATGTGCGCGGGCAGATGCGAGGCCAGCATGGACGTCTGGCGGACGCCCAGCACAATCAGCTGTGCGTCATGCTGTTTGGCATAATCCACCACGGCATACGAGACATCGCAGCCGTAGCCGATATCGCAGACGGTATCCTGCCCAACGGCTTTGCATTCATTGGCGACGTGGTGCAATGCAACCTTGATGATGGCTGGAACCACATCGTCCTGCGAGTTGCCTTCTACCATGCGCGGAAGCACATGCAGGCAACGCAACTGCGCTTCCAGCAGATGAGCGAAGCTGGCAGCGTAACCGATCGCCGGTGCGCTGGCGCGATTGAAGTCCGTCGCGAAGACGATGGCACCCTCTGGCGGTTTGATGGTCATGCAGTGGGTCGCATGCGGACCAATAGTGAGTACCGGGCAGGTCGATTTTCGCAGCACAGCCTCTGCCGTAGAACCATGTGCCAGCCGCTCCAGGCCGCGGAACCCATTGGTCCCGAGAATGACAAGGTCGATCTTTTCCGCAACAACGGTCTCCAGAATCGCCTTAGGAGCGATGCCGGTCCTGGTGACGATAGACGCCTTGACGCCAGTCTCCTTCACCTCAAGCAGCGCATGATTCAGCCGCTGCAGGGCGAGCTCTTCCAGTGCGTTCAAGCCCTCTACCGTACCGCCGGCAGAGGAGCCTACAGCCTCAGAGTATTCGAAGACGTGAAGAAGCGACAGATGGGCCTGGAAGTTCAGGCTCAGGCGTAGCGCCATGTTGAGCGCAGCATGCGAGGCACCGGAAAAATCCGTTGCGACGAGAATTCGACGGAACTTGGTCAGTGCCTGTGGTGCTTGATCCATGCGAGATACCTGCTCACTGGTCCGCTTGTCGGCCGGTGACGGTGCTGCAGTATTAAATTGCGTCATGCTGCCTCCCGCTGATCGGTCGAAGGTCTTTCTGTTGGTGCAACACACAGGATTCGAGGAAGGAATGACAACTCGAGGGAATGGGACATCCGCCGTGGCCAGAATTACATAGCCTACAGTGGAGCGGATTAGCGTAACGGTTCACCATAATCCCCTCAAAAGCCTCCGCATTTCTTTCTGAAGGATAGGGGTTCGCTGGGAGCGTCGGCTGTGACCGCCGTCACGTGGTTATGTGGGCGTGGAGCTAAGGTTTTGGAAGTAAAGGGCACAACTACGCGATGAGGGTTTCCAATTTTTCCGGGGCGAGGATCAGAATCGAGGTGCCGCGGATCTGGATAAGCTTCTCTTTTTGAAAACGGCCCAGCAGCCGGGTCACGGTCTCGCGCGATGTACTGGCCAGACTGGCCAGGTCTTCATGCGTCAGCGCCATGGTAAAACGCAGTTCCGGCTTGCCGCAGGACGCATTGCGCGCCCAGTCGAGCAGGATGGCCGCCAGACGGCCCGCCACGGAGCCGGAGAGCGCCAGACGGCGTGCATCAAAGAAAGCGGTCTTGTACTCCGCAGAGAGCGACTGTGCCGCATGCAGGCTGGCTTCGCCATGCTTCTGCAGGAAGGCTAAAAAATCGGGCCGGCGGATGCTTTTGATCTGCGTCGGCTCCAGCGTTTCGGCTGTCACCTCGTGCGGCGTATTGGAGATCACAGCGCCCAGCCCAAGAACATCCCCGGGCATCGCAATTTTCAGTATGAGGGTCTTGCCTTCTTTGGAGGCGCAGGAGAGCTTGACCTGGCCAGTGCAGAGCACGATAACGCCGTTGCTCGGCTGATCTTCCTGGAAGAGAGTGGCGCCCTTGGGGAAGGTCGCCTGAATACCAATGGCTTCAAAATCTTCAAGGGCTTCCGAGTTCAGATTGCAGAACATTCGAAGCGTGCGGTACTCACAGTTATCGCAGTCGCGAATGTCGCGTTTCTTGCCAACCTGAGCCATAGAGGTCCCATCCTAAAAAGTCAAAAAGGCAGATACCGAGCTTTACATCCGACGGCCATGCACTCGCTAGAGTCGGGATGGGGCCCGTCAGCGCGGGCAAAACTAGCAAACCGTCAATACGGGGCACTTCGCGCCCGCCAATAATGCTGGTGTAAGACCCGTGTCTATATATTGTAGCCAAAAAGAGCTCTTGCGCGAGCCGAGAACGATAAGATCGGCATGGATTGATTCTGCCAACCCAAGCAGGGCCGAGGGTGTGTGCCCATGCTCCACCACGCAGGTGGGCGTGCAATAGTCATAGGCCGAAGGCGGAATGAGGCGGCGCAGCGATGCTTCCAGTTCGCGTTCCGATGGCAGTTCGTCCGCCAATTCAGTTTGACCCACCTTGGAAACGTGGCACAGGTACAGGTGTGCCGCGCTGTCTTGCGCGAACGAGAGCGCATAGATTGCAGCTTTCGCAGCCTGCGCACTGAAGTCCGTCGCATAGAGAATGGTGTGGAATGCCAGCGGATCTTCCGACGGTGGCCGCACATTCGGCCCAATGGTGAGGACCGGGCAGGTCGCATTGCGGATCACACTCTCTGCGGTGGACCCAACCAACAGCTTCTCCACGCCACGCTTGGACGTAGTGCCCATGATGATCATGTCCGCTTCAGTGCGGCGTGCTTCCTGCGTGAGCGCGGTTGCAGCCGGTGTAGTCGCATCCAGCACCTTCGCCACGGTGTGAATCCCGGCGAATTCCTTCATCAGCGTGTCGAGCTTCGTCATGCTGTCACGCTTCAGCTCATCCGCATCCGGCGCAAGTGCGACTCCCGCCATCGCCACTTCAGATGGCGCATCCACCACATTGGTGACCAGTACCGTGGAAGAAAAACGGCGAGCAATGGCCCTGGCATAGGCCGCGGCGGTTGTGGAAACAGGAGAAAAGTCGGTTGCCAAGAGTATCTTTCCAACAGCAACTTCGACGCGATCTTTGATGGCTGGCATAAGAGCCTCGCAATCTTTCATGTCCTACAGATTGAACAATATGCCCCGCTACCAGCGATTCTATGTGCGGTACTCCACACGGGTTTGTGATGTGCGTCACACCTTAATACCGGAGGCCACCTTGAACCCCACAATGCAGCCTGAAACGCGGTAGGCTGACTTCAGGCTGAAGTACAGCCTGAACGCGAGGCCCATTGCCATGCGAACATATGCCCAGTATTGGGTAGCGATGATGCTACGGGGATTTCTTGCCGTGCTGACCGGAACGGCGATCCTCTTCCTGAACGGACTCTCGGCCACGGTGCTGCTGCTTCCGCTGGCCATCGTCACCACAATTCTCTGCCTGGCGGCGTATGGTGTGGTCGACAGCTCCATTGTGATCGCCAGCAGCTTTATGGTTCCCAGGCACCGGCCCGGGAAGCTCGCGTTGCTGCTGCAGGGGTTAAGCGGCGTGGTGATCGGGGTTCTGCTCTTCTCCGTCATCTATGACCGCGTCACCATCGATTGGTTTCTGTATGTTGCTGCGGCACAGGCAGCCTCAGTAGCGGTGGCGGAGTACATTGTGGCGCGCGGCACCTCAGACCACCATCGCTCCAGGTGGTGCTATGCATCATCGGCTATCGCCGCAGTGTCTGCAGTATTGGTCGTAACGCTCGCGCTGCTGGGCTACAGAAACGTGGCGTGGGCCATCTGCGGCTATCTTGGGGTGTTCGGATTGAATCTTATTCTACTCTCAGCATCGATGCTGTTCAGGGGGCATCAGTACCATGCAATGCACGATGGAGAGCCCATGCAGGCTATGCCCGGCCAGAAGCAGACTTAAATTCTGAGGGACGAGCCGAAGCCCGTCCCTCATCAGACAACTGTTGTTGCGGTTATGCCTTCAGCAGGGCGCGACCATGACGAGCGATCTGGCGCTCTTCCTCGGTCTTGACGACGCGCACGTTGCCGTTGGGCGCGTTCAGATCGATACCGAGGAACTGTAGACCATCGCACACGGCGGTACGCACTTCCACGCTGTTCTCGCCGATGCCGCCGGAGAAGACAAGCAGGTCAATGCCACCCATCAGCGCGGCATACGAACCGATCCACTTGCGGATCGCGGTAGAGAAAGCGTCAATGGCGAACAGCGCGGCTGCATCGCCTGCCTTGGCGCGCGTGGTGATCACCTGCATGTCGCTTTCGCCATTGGAGAATGCCGTAAGGCCGCACTCACCATTGAGCAGTTCCTGCATCTGATCCGCGTTGAGGTGCTCGTTGCGCATGAGGTAGATCACGACGCCGGGATCAAGATCTCCGGTGCGGGTGCCCATGGGAACGCCGCCGGTGGGTGTGAGGCCCATGGAGGTGTCAATGGATTTGCCATCGAGCACAGCGGTGATACTGGAGCCGTTGCCGAGATGAGCAAATACAGCCCGCTTCGGAAGCTCGGTGCCGAGTGCATAGACGAGCGACTCAAACGAGAGGCCGTGCGCGCCATAACGAATGATTCCCTGATCGTAGTAGCGGGTAGGAATCGGCAGATGCTTGGCGACCTCCGGCATGGTGCTATGGAAGGCAGTGTCGAAGCAAAGGAAGTGCGGGCAGGCGGAGAAGATCTTCTTCGCCTCATGCACCACGGAGAGCGCCGCCGGCGTATGCACGGGAGCAAAGTGCACGCACCGCGTCAGTTCGGCAATCGCTTCGTCGGTGGCGAGCTGATGCTTCAGCAGGTTCGGGCCACCGTTGACGATGCGATGCGCGACAGCTACCGGCACAACATGCAGCTTCTCGCGCATGAGGGCTGCTACCTTCAGCAGAGCATCGGGCTGGGACTGGTTGACGTTCTTCTCGTCTACCAGCTTGGTGCCGTCCGCAAGCTTGATGCGGAAGGTGCCGTCATCGCGGCCAATGGCCTCGGCGCGTCCTTCGAGGATCAATTCCTCGTCCTTGGTTCCGTGGTAGTACAGGCTGAATTTAAGCGAAGACGATCCACTGTTGAGAACGAGAATGACACTCTCGCTCTGACTCTTATCAATTGTTTGCATTATTTATCTATCCCGGCCATGTCCAGTTGCGAATTTCTTCCTTGTCGATGCCCTCAGAGTGGGCGTATTCCAAATGTTCGAGTATCTCGCCTTTGAGCCAATCCTTAACGTGTGCGCCAGAAGTGTGCAGGCGCGGTACGCGATCAATGACGTCGATGGCGAGGTTGAAGCGATCCACCTGATTGATGATTGCCAGCTCAAGAGGCGTGTTGATATTGCCCTTCTCCTTGTAGCCGCGCACGTGGATGTTGCTGTGGTTAGTACGGCGATAGCTTAGCTTGTGAATCAGCGAGGCGTAGCCGTGGAAGTTGAAGATCACAGGCTTGTCATCCGTGAAGATCGAATCGAAATCCCGATCCGACAGACCGTGCGGATGCTCCTTTTCAGGCAGCAGGCGGAACAGGTCAACCACATTGACGAAGCGAATCTTCAAGTCGGGGAACTTTTCTTTCAGAATAGCAACGGCGGCAAGCGCCTCCATGGTGGCAATGTCGCCGGCGCAGGCCATCACTACATCGGGCTCTTCCCCATTGTCCGTACTGGCCCAATCCCATATGCCCAGCCCCTTGGTGCAGTGCTTGATGGCATCCTCCTTGCTAAGGAAGGTGAGGTGGGGCTGTTTGTCCGAGACGATGACGTTGATGTAGTCCGTCGTGCGCAGGCAATGATCCGTGATGCTGAGCAGGCAGTTGGCATCCGGCGGAAGATAGATGCGGACGACGTTCGGGCTCTTGTTGGTGACGAGATCAAGGAAGCCCGGGTCCTGGTGCGTGAAGCCGTTGTGATCCTGCCGCCATACCAGCGAGGTGATAAGCAGGTTGATGGATGAGATCGGTGCGCGCCAGCGGATCTCCTGCTTCGATTTCTCCAGCCACTTGGCATGCTGGTTGAACATTGAATCGATCACGTGGACGAAGGCTTCGTAGCTGGAGAAGAAGCCGTGGCGGCCTGTGAGCACGTAGCCCTCAAACCAGCCCTCAAGCGTGTGCTCGCTGAGCATCTCCATCACGCGGCCGTCGACCGAGAGTTCGCCGCCATCGGAATCCTCCGGCTTCATCTCCGCCATCCAGGTCTTCTTCGAGGCAGCGTAGATGCCGGTCAGGCGATTGGAGGCGTTTTCATCCGGACAGAAGACGCGGAAGCTAGTCATGTTGCGCTTCATCACATCGCGCAAAAATGCACCCAGGGTCTCCGTCGGAGAAACGTAGTCAACCCCTGGCTTCTCGAGCTCCACCGCGTATTCGTGGAAGTCCGGCAGGTCCAGCGGCTTGCGCAGCAGACCACCATTGGCATGGGGATTCGCGCTGATGCGGCGTTCGCCGGACGGTGCAAGCTCCTGCAACTCAGGCACAAGCGTACCTGCCTGATCGAAGAGTTCCTCCGGCTTATAGCTCTTCATCCAGTCCACAACCTGCTGCAGGCTGTCCTTGTTGGTGACGGGATCCAGAATCGGCACCTGATGCGCGCGCCAGAAGTCTTCTACCTTGTGGCCCTCCACGGTCTTCGGGCCAGTCCAGCCCTTGGGCGAACGCAGCACGATCATGGGCCACATCGGGCGTTTGGTGTCGCCGGTGGTACGTGCATTCTGCTGAATGGCGCGAATCTCTGTAACGCACTCTTCCAGTACCGAAGCCATCTTCTGATGCATGATCTCGGGATCGTGGCCCTCAACAAAGTACGGCTTGTAGCCGTAACCGCGGAAGAGGTCTTCCAACTCTTCGTGCGAGATGCGCGCCAGGATGGTCGGGTTGGAGATCTTATAGCCGTTCAGATGAAGGATGGGGAGCACCGCGCCATCGCGCACGGGGTCAAGAAACTTGTTGGAATGCCACGAGGTCGCCAGCGGACCGGTCTCTGCTTCGCCGTCGCCAACCATCACCGCGACGATGAGGTCGGGATTGTCAAAAGCCGCGCCGTAACCATGCGAAAGGCTGTAGCCCAGTTCGCCGCCTTCATGAATCGAGCCAGGTGTCTCTGGCGTGCAATGGCTGCCGATGCCGCCAGGAAACGAAAACTGGCGGAAGAATTTTTGCATGCCTTCGATGTCTTCGCTGCAGTCCGGATAGATCTCGGAGTAGCGTCCCTCGAGGTAACTGTTGGCCAGCGTGGCAGGCGCTCCGTGCCCAGGGCCAGAGATGAAGATGACATTGAGGTCCAGCTTCTTGATCAGGCGGTTCAGATGAACCCAGGTAAACGACTGCCCCGGGTCGGAACCCCAGTGGCCGAGCAGACGGCGCTTAATGTCTTTCACCTTCAGCGGCGTACGCAGCAGGGGATTTTCCCGCAGATAGATCATGCCGGCAGAGAGATAGTTGCAGGCGCGCCAGTAGGCGTTCATGCGGCGCAGTTCATCTGGGGTGAGAGGTTGATTCGTGGGAAGACTTCTTGTCGATTCTGGCTTAATGGCCGTAACTGGCATCATCTGGGACCTTTCCTCTAAACATGAAGTACGTTGTGCAGAAATAAACGACTGCGAGCACCATGCCAATCGACCACCACACCAGCCCAACGTGCAGCGTATGCGGACCGGAGAGTGACTTGGCAATCGTGATGTCGTTTGCTGCGTTCGTGGAGGACGCAAGAATGGTGGGATAGAGCCCGGTAGCCGCGCCAACTAGCATAAAGATCAGGTAAGCGCAGGAAGAAAGAAATGCAGCCAGCGGCTTCTTGCCGAACAGTTGCACCCCGGCCAGCGAAGCGATCACCAGCACCGGAATCAGGAACAGGATCGGGTGAGCACGATAGTTATTGAGCGCGGACTGACGCACTGCAATCGTTGCAACCAGGCTGACGATGGTGATGAGTAGCAGCACGATCCAAATGGAGCGTGCGAAGCTGCGGGCACGCTTCTCTAACTCGCCCGGAGCCTTCATCACCAGATAGAGCGCACCGTGCATTGCGAGCGCAATCAGTGCAACCAGACCGCCGATGACGGTATACCAATCCAGAATGCCGGGCAGTGCGCCGACACGCCAGTTGGTCCACAGCGGCAGGAAGAAGTAGTTGTCAGGGCCCAGCGGCACGCCACGGATGACGTTGGCCAGCGCTGCACCAAAGAAGATCGCGAGCAGCGCGCTGGAGAGGAAGAAGAGTCCGTCGAACAGACTGCGCCAGGTTGTGCTTTCCAGGTGCATACGTAGTTCGATGCTCAAACCGCGCAGGATGAGCAACCAGAGCACAATCATTAATGGCAGATAGAAACCGCTGAAAGACGATGCATAGGCAAGCGGGAAGGCGAAGAAGAGCGTTCCCCCGCCGGCCAGCAACCATACTTCGTTGCCATCCCACACTGGTCCGATGGAGTGAATGAGGGTCTGGCGGTCTGCTTCTGTACGCGCCAGGAACGGATAGAGAATGCCGACGCCGAGGTCGAAGCCATCGAACACCACATACATGGCGATCATGACGGCGACAATCCAGAACCAGAGGAATCCCATTGCTTTCTCCTGTTATTCCGTTATGCGGTAAGAGTTTCAGACGGTAGATGCGCCGGCGCCGGACCAATCTCGATCGCGCGGTACACAATCACGATCCAGAGAATGGAGAGCACCGAGTACATGCCGAGAAAGCCGAGCAGCGTGAACAGGCTATTGCCGGCGGAAACATGCGAGGAGAAGCCCTGATCCGTCCGCATCAAGCCATACACCAGCCACGGCTGACGGCCGATTTCAGCGGTCATCCAACCCGCCGTTGTAGCAATATACGGCAGCGGAAAACTGAGCAGAATAGGCCACAGCATCCAGCGGGAGTGATACAGTTTGCCGCGCCACAGCAGTAGAGCCGCAATCCCCATCAGCAGAACAAACCAGGTTCCGAGCCCTGCCATGATGTGGTAGCTGTAATAGAGCAGCGGCAGCGCGCTTGGCCATTGGTCGCGCGGAAACTGGTCAAGACCTTTCACCTCAGCCGAGGTGGTTCCGTAGATCAGGAAACTGAGCACATCGTTGACGACCAGCGGATTATCGATCGTCTGAGTATCTTCATTCGGCTGGCCCATCAGCACCATCGGCGCATTGCGCTGCGTATGGTAGAGAGCCTCCATGCCGGCGACGGCTGCGGGCTGGTGCTTCGCCATGTACTTGCCGTGCATGTCACCCGTAGGGAAGATCTGCATCACGCACGAGATGATGCCCGCAACGACTCCAAGCTTCAGGAAGATGCGGCCATAGTCCTCACTCCGCTTCTCCAGCAGGTAGAACGCACCTACAGCAGCCATCACAAACGAAGCCGTGACCACCGTGGCACACATGTTGTGCGCATACATCAGCCACGCCCAGGGATTCATCACCAGGCCCCAGAAGCTGGCGACCTGGTAGGAGCCATCCGGCAACAGATTATAGGCAACGGGATGCTGCATCCACGCGTTGGTGACGATGATGAAGAAACCGGAGATCCAGGAGCCCAGCCAGACCATCGTGGCGGCGCCAAAGTGAGCCCAGCGCGAGATCCGCTTCTCTCCATATAGAAAGAGGCCGAGGAACGTAGACTCCAGGAAGAAGGAGAAGACACCTTCCATAGCCAGCGGCTGGCCGATCACACCGCCGGTGCGGCGGGAGAACTCTGACCAGTTCGTTCCGAACTGAAACTCCATGGGAATGCCGGTGACCACACCGAGGAGGAAGTTGACCGCGAAGATCTTTGCCCAGAAGCGGGCGGCCTGACTGTAGCGCTCATCGTTCTTGCGGATCGCAATGAACTTGAGGATGACGATCAGGAGCGCCAGGCCCATGGTGAGCTGGGGGAAGAGATAGTGATAAGTAATAGTGAATGCAAAGTGGATGCGGTCCAGCAAAAGAGCATTCATAGTATCTTCACCCTAACATTTCCAGAAAGTGCTCATAAGTGACAAGCGTCACACACGCGCCTCTTCCACAGGATACGCCCGGAGTCTGAATACCGGCATTGTCTGGAGCAGCATACTTTTCAGCATGTGGAATGCCATGCCGCGGAGACATACCGTAAACTCAAAATCTGGCTATGGAAGAGATCCTCATACGCTTTCTGATTGGCGGGGTGGTCGTCAGCTCGTTCGCGTTGCTGGGCGAGGTATTCCGCCCCAAGACGTTTGCAGGGCTCTTCGGAGCCGCGCCTTCGATCGCGCTGGCAACGCTGGGATTGACCATCCTGCACCGGGGCCACGCCTATGCCGCCATCGAGGCGCGGTCTATGCTGCTGGGCGCCATCGCCTTCTTCGTCTACGCCAGCATCGTGAGTTGGGTGCTGCTGCGCTACAAGACGCATTCGCTGGTTACGACGCTGGCGCTGATGCCCGTCTGGTTCGGAGTGGCTCTAGGGCTGTATTCCCTGCTCGTAAGGTGGTCTGCATGATCGTAAAGGCCTCGCTGGATTCACTAAAAGAGATCAAGCCGCACGAGATTGGCATGCGCTTTCTCTTCGGCGGCACGTGTACAGTGGCAGCGTATCTGATTGCGAAGCACTTCGGGCCGGCGGTGGGTGGGCTATTTCTTGCGTTTCCGGCAATCTTCCCCGCCAGTGCCAGTCTGATCGAAAAGCATGAAAAGGAAGATAAGGCCGCGGTAGGCAGCGATGGCACCGAACGTGGCCGGCTGGCGGCAGGGCTGGACGCGGCAGGCACGGCGATGGGCTGCATCGGGTTATGCGGATTCGCACTGGCGATGTGGTTTGGGCTCCCGCACCAGCGCGCCCCCATTGTCCTGGTCGAGGCATCACTGGCGTGGTTGGTGCTGGCGGTGAGCACGTGGCTGCTGCGGGTGCGGCACAGCGATTCCTAGAGCGCTCAGCTCAATTTGGTACGCACAGAATCGGCGGGGGCGGCAGCGCGAACCGGGCGGAGCGGGCGTTCTGAGCGGCGGGTGACCTTGTTGCCTACGTTCGCCCCCAGCATGCTGCCTGCCTTCTTGAGCAACGCATACGGCCCATCGCCAACATACATCTGCTGATCGGAGTATGCTTCGGCGTAGGTATTACTTCCTGCCTGTATTGCCAGGATCCTGCTTCCGGGAGACCTGGCCCGAACCAGATCGCTGATCTGACGACACTCATCTTCTGAAAGTGAATAGCAGAGAAGAATGAGGTCGTAGCCCCGCTTATCGAGAAGTGAAGACGCCTCCGACAACCTGCCGGCGCTATCCACCTGAAAATATGCTTCAAGGATCCATTTGCGCGTTTGCAGCAGCAGCGGATCGCGGCTGATGCAAAGAATAGAGGCGACAGAGCCCATAACGTGCTCCTTTGGGAAAAGGATGTCCGTTCTTTGGTACAGCCTACTAAGGAGAAAATCACTCCTTCTGTTCTCTACCGGACATAAAGAGTGATTTGTCAGTGAGATACTTCGGGCACTGATACGGACAATTACGTCTTTACTGGTCGCTATGCGGCCAACCTAAGATTACGAGAGAGCAAGGGTTAGATGGCTGCAAAGGCTGTGAATTTACTGCTGGCAAGTTTGCCACAGCCATACCGCGACTCTCTGGCCTCGAGATTGAAACCGATTTCGCTTCCCCTCAAAATTGTGCTGTATGAGCCGGAAGAGACCCCTAAGTACGCTCATTTCGTCACTTCCGGCGTAGCTTCCATCGTGAGCAATATGGCCGATGGGTCCACTGCAGAGGTGGGCATATGGGGCAATGAGGGGCTGGTGGAGAGCTTTCATCTGCTCGGTCAGGCACGAGTCCCGAATCGCTGCTTTGTGCAGATGGAAGGCACTGCCCTGCGCATGCCCTACAAGGAACTGCAGGCGGAGTTCAGCCAGTCTGAGGCGATGCACCATGCAGTGTTGCAGTGCGTGCAGAGCCAGGGGTTCATCCTGGGGCAACTGGCGGCGTGTAACCGCCTGCACGATGCGGAACAGCGGCTGGCGCGCTGGCTGCTGATGGTGCGCGACCGCGCCGGTGGCGATACCTTCCACCTGACGCAGGAGTTTATGGCGACCATGCTGGGAGCCCGGCGTACAACGGTGACGCAGGTTGCGGGAACCCTGCAGAAGCACCAGCTTATTCGTTACAGCCGCGGAAACATTACGATTCTGGACCCGAAGGGGCTGGAGAAGGCATCTTGCGAGTGTTACGCAACGGTTCGCAATCTCTATCTCAACTACTACCGCTGATATTACTTCGTTCCGACATCTAAACGACTTGTTTGCTATGACTTATGCGCAAAATTGACACTTGGATACCCGTGTAAGCTTTAGGTGCGTTTCACGGACCCAAGACGGTGAACATGACGGACTACAACGGGCTACACGGATAGCCACGGGCGTTTGTGCTGCGAGAGCTGGGATCTGAATTGAAGTTAAAAAAGGAAAGGGCCCGCAGGTTCGCGAGCCCTTTATCTTGTTTGGTGCGCTGCGCTCTAGTGGATGTAGTTCAGGGCGCCGCGGACGCGATCTTCGACGGGCTTGGGTAGCGGGGCATAGGTCATGCCGGCTGCTTCCGCTTCGCCGTGATCGAGCATCCAGTGGAGGAAGTCCACAAGGATCTTGCCCTTGGCTGGGTCAGCCGACTGCATGGGGATCAGCAGGTAGGTGAACGAGGAGATGGGGTAAGAGGACGCACCGGGTGCGTTGGTGATGGAGACGCGGAAGTCCAGAGGCATATTCTTGGAGGCGCCGGAGGCTGCTGCCGTGACGCTCTCTGTGGAGGCTTTGATGAACTTGCCAGCGGAGTTCTTGACCTGGCCGTAGGACATCTTGTTTTGGACAGCGTAGATCAGTTCGACATAGCCGATGCTGTAGGGGCTGTTGCGCACCATACCGGCGATGCCCTCATTGCCCTTCTGACCGATGCCAAGGGGCCAGCGAACCGAGGTTCCCTTGCCGACCTTGGATTGGAAGTCCGAACTGACCTTGCTGAGGAAGTCGGTGAAGATGAAGTTGGTGCCGGAGCCATCCGAGCGGTAGACGGGGAGGATCTGGTGGTCGGGGAAGGGGACGCCGGGATTGTCTTTTGCAATGCGGGCATCGTGCCAGTTGTTGATGCGACCGAGGTAGATGTCCGCGATCACGTCAGGCGAGAAGTTGATGTCTTTGGCAACGCCGGGGATGTTGTAGACCGGAACGACTGCGCCGAGGACGGTGGGGATGTGGGCGAGCTTCACCTTGGAGTCAGCCAGCATCTGGTCCGTCATGGGCATGTCCGAGGCGCCGAAGTCGACGATCTTGGTTGTGACCTGACGAATGCCGCCGCCGGAGCCGATGGACTGGTAGTTGATCTGCACGCCCTTGTGGGCCGCGCTGTACTCGTTGAACCAGCGTGAGTAGATGGGGTAAGGGAATGTCGCGCCTGCCCCGGTCAGATTCTGTGCACCTGCGGTAGCGGCCATACCGGCCAGCAACAGTGCGGAAATAAACTTCATCTTCATCGATCTCTCCTGTGAGATTCACTTCGTTTGATGAGCCACTCCGTTGTGGAGTGGCCCACCGGTTTTCAGAACTCTTTGCTGCTGCCAGTGCTACGGGATGTAGTAGCGCAGGCTGGTGAATACCATGTTATTTCTACCGGCTGGGCTAGATGTTGCAGCTGGCGTGTTGTACGCGGCGCCTGTTGTCACAGTTCCCGCCCAGGCATTGCGTTGCAGGATGCTGTAGGCAATGTTGAACTGCACACGGCCCTTGGGTCCATTGTAGAAGCGATAGACACCGCTGACCGTACCTTCAATCAGAGCACGGGTGATGGCTCCGCAGCTACCAGCAGGGCTAGTTCCATTGTTGCTGCTGGGGGTGGATTCGGTATAGCAGCTACCAACGGGGACAGAGATCGGGGCATAACCCACCAGCTTGGTGCCAGTATCGTACACCGTACGCTGCGCATACTCAGCGCCTGCATAGCCGATGAGGTCAAAGTTCTTCGTCGGGTGGAACTCGAGCGAGCCCAAGCCCTGCGAGGAGCGGATCAGAGCAAGCGTCCCGTCCGGGTGAACCGTAATGTCCGGCAGCGTGGAGGTGCCATAGCGACCCACGCCATCACCCTGCATAATGTGCAGACCGAGGCCGAAGTACTTCGTCATGGGGATGTGCGCATTAGCAAAGAAACCGCCGCCCACCTTGGTATTGTTCACGGCTGGCGTCGTAACCGTCGTGGATGTGCTGCCGGTGTAACCAGGATAGTAGCGGTCACGGAACCAGCGGGCAATACCGCCGATCTCATAGTGTCCGGCCTTGGTATCGAAAGCGGCCTTTAGGATGACATCCGGGGCGAGGTTGTTGGAGTAAGTTGTGGTGTTATTCAGCAAACCGCCGCCGGTGCCAGTATTACCAAAGAAGAAATTCCCATTCTGGCCAGTGGCATTGAAAATATATTCACCGCTCTCCAGACCCAGAGCAATGGTTGTGACGCCCAACTTCTGCTGGAAGCGAACACCGGGCTGACGCGCCCAACTGAAGCCTACGTGGTACTGAGCATCAGGTGTGGTCGGCAGGACCTCGGTGGTGGCATCGGTTCCGGTTTTGTTTTCCGTAACCAGTGACCACATCTGTCCACCGGTGAGGGTGAAGCCGTTGTGGAAGGCGAACTGACCAAAGAACTGGCGCTGACGGAAGACGTAGCTGTTGCTCTGGTTGTCGTTCGAAGTGGTGCCAGCGCCGAGGAAGTCACCCTCGAAGTAGCCGGTCAGGACGACCTTGCCAAGCTTGCCCTGCACTTTGACGCCGAGGCGCGACTGACGTGCGCTCTCAGCCCACTCGCTGGTGTTGTACTGCGCCGCACCCGGAAAGAGGGTGGAGTTGAACGGGGTGTTGATGTCTGAGTTCAGTGAGCGCTGCCGCCAGAACGACTCAGCCGCGAAGAAACCGATCGGAGTGATCGTGATGCCCTTGTAGTGCAGGGCGGAGGGCGATTCAATATCAGCTGCCAGGTTCTGCTGGTTCGTGATGACAGTCTCAGTGAGTCCCTGATTCGCCGTCTTCAGATCAGTAACGGATGTGGAGAGCGTATCAACCTTCTCCGTGGCTGCCGAGGAACTGCTGCTGGCCTGTGCTGCTGCGGCAGCGGCTGCGGCGGCCTGGGTCTGCGCATCGGTTGCGGCCTGGGTGGCAGTGGCTGCCTGCTGACCACTGGTGGAGGTCTGCGACTTCAGCGCATCGATCTCTTCCTGCTGCTTCTGAAGCTGTTCGCGAAGAAGGCGAAGCTCATCGCTGCTGGTGGTGGCCTTCTTGTGTGATTTTGCGGCCTTGGTTGGCGTCTTGGCGTCCTGGGCAGACTGGGCGCCGGCGGTGACGCAAACTGCGGCGGCCAGGACTGCAGTCAACATGCTGATACGTTTCATCGTTCCTCGTAACGAACCGGCTAAGTGGTCGTAACCCCGGCATACTTTCGCGTAGGTCCAACTGTTCTTGCCAGAATTTGTCCGTTGGAGCGATGGTCGCAACTTCGTGTGAACGTTCTGAGAATGCAGTATGAATGAGAGATGAATTAAGCCGCGATAGCGCGGAAAACTTAACGGTGATGACCATGATGAAAGACTGATTAAGAGCGACAAAGACGAACCACGGATTTCACGGATGAACGCGGATAAGAACTTTAATGGTTCTATCCGTGATGATCCGTGTAATCCGTGGTTTGTTTCCAGAGGTTGAGGGAAACCTTTCCCTCCATAAAAAATTCGGGTTAGAAGTGGAAGCCTATCTCTGCCGTCATGGAACGCGGGGTGACGTAGTGCGTTCCGCTGAAGGTGGAGAGGAAGTTGTAGAGACCATATTGATTGGCAAGGTTAATGACCGTGAGGCGCGCTGAGAACTGCTTCTTCTGGCCGTGGAAGAGATTGTTCTGGCCAAGGGTGACATCGAAGAGGTTGCGCGGCTTCACGCGGGGCGGATTGTGATCGTCATTCTCCGTGCCGGGCGCAGGGATGTTGACCAGCGATGAGGTGAGCTGCGCGGCGGGGCATACCTTGGGAAGCGCCACGGTGGGCGAGGCAACGATGCCTCCGCAGATCAGGCCAGCCTGAAACTCTTCATCTTTAGTCAGACTGCTGAGGTCGATGGCTGGCTGACCATCCGGTGTTGTGGTGGAATCGGGGCAGTCGTTGCCTGCGCCGACGCCGTAGCAGGGTACCTGACCGGCGACGTTACCGGAGTCAAAGCGCCAGTTGAAGCCAATCCACGTTCCCTTTGCCGGGCCGTGCTTGAATGCGTATTGCAGATGGGTGGTCTGGTTGAACTTTTCGTCGTGGTCGATGCGGAAGGGGCCGGGTACCTGGCCGACGGTGGTGCCCAGGCCGCCGATCTGCGGGGAGAAGAACCGCGCCGCCACGCTGGACATGGTGACGAAGGCGGTGAAGCCGTGCAGTTCGGTGAGATTAACGCCGATGGCAAAACCGGGGATCTTGGCGCTCTTCCAGCCGATGGGGAAGGTTACGGGCGTGGCGCCGAGCACGCTGAAATCGTAGCCATCGTGGGTGTACTTCCAAATGTACTCGCCGTTGAAGACCAGGTGCTTGCCGAACTGTTGCTGGAAGCCAGCGTGGAATTCGTTGCGCTGGCCGGGGTTGAAATTGGAGGGCACGCAGGGAATGATGGCTGCGATGAACTCTGAGTTGCAGCCGCGGCTGGAGAGCACGAGGTTCTCGTTGAAGGGCGTCTCCATGGTGCGGGCGTAGCTGACGCGCAGGACCGTGCCGGTGGGTTTCACGTTGTAGGCGATGCCGACGCGAGGCTCCGGCATGCGCGCTACGGAGAGACCGTTATACAGATCGCCGCGCAGGCCGACGCTGAAGAGAAAGTTGCCCTTGGTGATGGCATCCTGCACGTAGAGCGAGAGCAGTTTTATGTCTGTGTGGCCAAGGAATGCGTAGAGGGATGAGTTGTTGTAGGTGCAGCCGTTCGCGGTGGAGATGGTGCGCGTGAGGTCGTAGCAGACCAGAAGGGGGATGAAGGGGTTGGTCGCGTTGGGATTCGACGCGACGTTGGGATCGTAGCCCGCGCCGGTGCATTGCGAGGTGAGATTGAAGCCGGGGACGGAGTTGCCGCTGGCGTCGATGCAGGGTGAGTTGAGCGTGGGATCGACGATGCCGAGGTAGTCGTTCTCGTTGAGGAAGGTGTGCTGGTAGGTGACGCCTGCCTTGGCGTTGTGCGCGCCGTGGACGTAGGAATAGTCGGCGCGCAGACCAGCGTTGGTGAGGGTGCGGTACTGGCGCAGCGTCTCCTGCTGGATGGGACCGTTGTCTGCAAACGGATTGTTGGACGGGTAGTAGTTGTATGCGTCGCGGCGCACCCATGCGCCGAAGTTGACCACGGAGTTGTTGTTCACGACGCGGGTCACAGTGGGGGCGAGATCGAGGGTGCCGATCTGCGAGCGCTGGTCTGCCTCGCCGACAGAATTGCCGGTGAAGGGGTCCAGCACGCCGGTGTTCAGGGTGTCGTAGGAATTAGGCGTCTGGAACCAGGAGCGCGAATACTGCGCGTCTATATGCAGCGAGGTGAGCTTGGAGAGCTGGAGATCGACGCGGTCGAAGACGTTCTCTTCATTGCCGCGGTCGTGGAAGACGGCAAACTCGGCGGGGTCGAGGAAGCGGCCGGTACGGAGTCCGTCGAGGGCGATGAAGTTGCCCCATTTGGCTGCGCCGACGGCGAGAGAGGCTCCGACGGTGGCGGTGCCGAAGGTGCCATAGCTGGCGGTGACGTCTCCGTGAGGCGAGGTGACGCCCTGGCCGCTGCGCGTGGTGATGACGGCGACCAGCGAGGTCTTTTCGCCGTACTCTGCCGTGGGCGCTCCGGAGATGACTTCGAGCGATTGCACGGCGTCCGAGGGGATCTGGTTGGAGAAGACCTTGCTCTGCTGGTCGGTGATGGGCTGGCCGTCGAGGTAGAAGGCGTTCTCCGCGTGGTCGCCGAGGCCGTGGAAGAGACCGTTGGAATCGGCCGAGACGCCGGGCGTGGTGAGCGTGATGATGGAGCTGAGCGACGAGGTCGCGCTCTCCACTGGAAGCTGATCGATCATGACGCGATCCAGGTCGGTATGGAAGGACGAGTCCGTCTCTAGCAGGTCGCCGCCTGCTTCTACCGTAACCGTGGTGCTGCTGGTGATGGCAAGCGCCACCGTGACACGGGCGGGTACGGCGGAGCGCAGAATGAGCGATTGCGAACTATTGTGAAAGCCGGGAGCCGACGCGCTGAGGCGGTATTGATCGAAGGGAATGTTGGTGAGGGAGAAGCCGCCATCCGCGCCGGTGACCAGAGTGCGGGTGTAGCCGCTGGCGGCGTTGGAGAGGGTGACGCTGGCACCGGTGACGGCAGCGCCGCTGGGATCGGTGACGTAGCCGGTAACGGTTCCGGCGGTACCGGAGGACTGCGCGGTCTGGGCGGGATCGGAGGTGGCTGGAAGCGCTGTTGCAGCGTGCAACAGCGTGACGGATAAGACAGTGGCCAGCGCAATGAAGACGGCGCGGCAGTGAAATCTTGACATCGGATTCTCCTGAAAGTGGTGCCTGAACTGTGGACAGTTGATTGCGATGAGAGCAATCTTTCGCGGCGGATTTAAACAGCAGCGAAACGGGCAGCAGGAGGAGGACGGGTGAAGAGAGAGAAGATCGTAGGCTGGAGACGCCGGCGCATCTGCGCGGTGCGTGCAACGGCTGTAGTGGCGGCGAAGAAGACGAGCAGCGCGGCGATGGGCGCGGCCTGGATCACCACATGGGCGGTGGCGCAGAGGGCGCAGCCCGGATGCGAACCGCCGGGATGCAAACCGCCGGCATGGCTGTGAGTCAGTTCAACCGTGGCCGAGGCCACCACCAACACGACGCAGAGCAGCGCAAGGAGAATTCTCCAGTGCTTGCGGGCGGGCGCATGGGGGTGGTGGAACATCACTTCCCTAATCATAACCGATTCTCAGTAGCGGAGACACTTTCTAAAGAAAGTCTGAGACTATATTTCTGTTTTGGATCGATTCATTTCACGAATAACGCCCTTATGCCGCATAAAGAGCCGACAGAGCCTGCCTTTAGGAATAAAATATTTGCAGTGATTACCCAAGAAAAGAGCTTTACCTTCATAGAGTCGCTTGACCGGTTAGCGCAAGTTGCAGTGCGGGTCGGGTTGGGAATTGAACCGGGACAGACACCGCCGCAGGAACTGATGGTCTCCGCACCAGTGGAAGCGCTGGAGCTGGTACGCCGGATTACTGAGCATGCTTACAAAGCGGGCGTGACCCTTGTATCGCCATTCTTTTATGACGATCAGTGCGTTCTGGCGCGCTACAAGTTTGGGCGCGATGAGAGCTTCGACACCACCGCGGTGTGGTTCGCGGATGCCCTGCATGCTGCGTTCAAAGGCGGCGCGGCGCGGCTCGCGATCTCCGGCGGAAATCCGGCACTGCTTGCCGGGCAGGATCCCGCGAAGATTGCCCGCGCGAGCAAGGTTTCTTCGCAGGCCTCCAAGCCGGCGATGGAGATGATTACGCGCCACGACATCAACTGGGGCATCGTAGCCAGCGCAACGCCGGAGTGGGCCGCACTGGTCTTCCCGGATGATTCCCCCGAAGACGCCATCAAAAAATTGTGGGATGCAATCTTTGCTGCATCGCGCGTGCACGCGGATGATCCCGTTGCGGAGTGGAAGCGGCATTCGCAGCAGCTCAAGCTGCGCTCGAAGATGCTGAACGGCAAGAGCTATGCTGCCTTGCGCTACACCGGCCCCGGAACCGATCTGGAGATCGGGCTGGCGGACGATCACAAGTGGCTCGGCGGCGGCGGCAAGGCAAATAACGGCATTAGCTGCATGCCGAATATTCCGACGGAAGAAGTTTTCACCACGCCTCACAAAGAGCGCGTGAACGGAACCGCACACAGCACGAAGCCTCTTTCGCACCAGGGCACACTGATCAAGGACATCCAGGTACGCTTTGAAAACGGGGCCATTGTGGATGTAAAGGCAAGCGAGGGACAAGAGGCGTTCCAGCGGCTGATCGCGACGGACGAAGGCGCGCGGCGGCTGGGTGAGGTGGCACTCGTGCCGCATTCATCGCCGATCTCGGCGAGCGGTCTGCTCTTCTTCAACACGCTCTTCGATGAAAACGCAGCGAGCCACATTGCGCTGGGCCAGGCTTACAGTTCGTGCGTAGTGGGCGGCGATGCGATGACACCGGAACAACTCGCGACAAAGGGTGCAAACGCAAGCCTGATCCACGTGGACTGGATGATCGGTTCCGGCGAAGTGGATGTGGATGGCGTGACCAAAGACGGCGCCGTAGAGCCTCTGATGCGCAAGGGCGAATGGGTGACTGCTGTATAGGTAGCACTCCAGGCTTAACCGTGATGACGGGATAAAGCAGAACAACTGCGATAAAGACAAACCACGGATTACACGGATGAACGCGGATAAGTACCTTTAATAATGGTTTTATCCATGATGGTCCGTGTAATCCGTGGTTTGTTTCCAGAGCATTTTTACTGTTGATGTGATGATCCCTGGCGGCACTTGAAAAGCAGATTCCGCGCGCTGCTGAGAAAACGATACTATGCAGCGGGCTTTGCGGGTGGGAGTTCATCGTCCGCGGGGACTTCCACGCCGTGCTGCTCCTTCCAGCCGGTCAACTCCTGCGAGCCGGTGATGAGGCGGACGCCATCTTTGAAGCTGAGGTAGGTCCACGCCCATTCGCGGAAGACGCTGAGGCGGTTGCGGAAGCCAATCAGAAAAAAGATGTGCACCAGAAGCCAGATGAGCCACGCGGAGAAGCCGCTGAGGTGCGCCTTGAACGGCCAGGTGACGCGAGCAACGGCGGCTTTGCGGCCAATGGTGGCGAGGTCGCCTTTGTCGAAGTAGTGGAAGTTTGTGCGCGGCTTGCCGGCTATATCAGCGAGGATGAGGCGAGCGGCGTGATCGCCCATCTGCATGGCGGGCTGGGCTACGCCGGGAATCTGGTGGCCGTTCTCTTCGACGTGGGCGAGGTCTCCGCAGATGAATATCTCGGGATGGTTGGGAGGGTTCAGGTGCAGATCCACCAGCACGCAGCCGCGGCGGTCGGTCTCAAAGCCGAGCATCTTGCCCAGCGGCGAAGCCTGCACGCCAGCAGCCCACAACGTGACGGAGGCGGAGATCTTCTCCGTGCCAACGTAGACGGCTCCGGGTTCGATTGCGGTGACATGGGCTCCGGTGCGGACCTCTACGCCGAGGGCGTGCAGTTGCTCCACTGCCTTCTGACGCAGGTCTTCGGGATACGCGGCGAGGACGCTGGGGGAGCCTTCGAGGATGAGGACTCGGGCGCGCGAGGGGTCGATGTGGTGAAAATCGTGCGCCATGTAGAGCTTCGCGATGTCGGAGATAGCACCGGCGAGTTCCACGCCGGTGGGGCCGCCGCCAATGATGACAAACGCAAGGTCGGGATTCACGCCCGTCTCCACCATCTGCCGCTCGGCCAGTTCGAAGGCGAGCAGGACGCGGCGGCGAATCTCAGTGGCGTCTTCGAGGGTCTTCAGGCCGGGAGCGAGCGTGGCCCATTCGTCGTGGCCGAAGTAGGAGTGGGTCGAGCCGGTGGCGACGATCAGGTAGTCGTAGACCATCTGCACGCCAGAGCGGAGATTGATGCGGCGCTCGGCGGGGTCGAAGCCGGTGACCTCGTCCATGAGCACTTCGATATTGGGGTAGGCGCGCATCATGGCGCGGATAGGCTGGGCGATATCTGCCGGAGAGAGCACGGCCAGCGCCACCTGGTAGAGCAGCGGCTGGAAGGTATGGTGGTTGCGGCGGTCGATGATGGTGACATCGACGGCTTCATCCTTCAGGCCAAGAGCGGCATGGATACCGGCAAAGCCTCCGCCGATGATGACGACACGTTTGCGCTCGGTTGCGGGCATGCGTTCGTTTCCTCTGTATGTAGTTCCATCTATTGGATGCAGGCCGTAGCCGGGAGGATTTGCCGGGGCCGGGGTGCTCAGATTTCGGGGTAGAAGTCGAAGAAGGCGTCGATGCTGAGGCGGAGCTGGGCTTCGATCTGCTCGCGGCTGCCCTCCAGCACGTGCATGGTGACGTGTGCCTGTTTGCCGTTCTTCAGCTCGATCGGAGCCTCGCTCACCTGTGCAACTTCGTCCGCGGGGAGTAAACGCATGCCATAAACCAGGGTCAGATTTGCCATGGTTTGATTCTACCCTTGCGTCCTTTTTGCCGATTTTGACTCCAATACTCACAGCCCTGCGTTGCGGCGACAAGCCCCACGAGCCGTTACAATGGAGAACGACCATGTTAGAGACCACTACCCCCACTCAACCTACCCACGACGTTGTCATCCTGGGCACTGGATGCGCTGGCCTGACCGCCGCCATCTACACTGCCCGCGCCAACCTGAAGCCCCTGGTGCTTGAGGGCCATGAGCCCGGCGGGCAGCTTTCTATCACCACGCTGGTGGAGAACTTTCCCGGCTGGCCAGAGGGCGTGCAGGGGCCGCAACTGATTGAGAACATGAAGCAGCAGGCGACGCGCTTTGGAGCGGAACTGCGCATGGGGCATCTGCATGCCGCGAACCTGAGTTCGCACCCGATTGAACTGCATGTGGACAACAGCATCATCTACACCCGCACGCTAATTATCGCGAGCGGCGCCAGCGCGCGCTGGCTCGGCCTGCCTTCAGAACAAGCGCTGATCGGCCACGGCGTCTCGAGCTGCGCGACCTGCGATGGATTCTTCTTCTCTGGCAAGGAGATTGCCGTGATCGGCGGTGGCGACTCGGCCATGGAAGAGGCACTCTTCCTGACGCGCTTTGCGTCCAAGGTCACGCTGATCAATCGCAGCGAAAACTTCCGCGCCTCCAGGATCATGCTGGACCGCGCCGTTGCGCACCCGAACATCCAGTTCATCACCAACACCACGGTGGAAGAGGTGCTGGGCGTGGACGAGAAGGACGTGAAGGGCCTGCGGCTGAAGAATCGCAAGAGCGGCGAGGAGAGCATTCTGCCGCTATCCGGCGTCTTCCTCGGCATTGGACACGAGCCCAATGCGACCATGTTCAAGGGCCAGCTTGACCTGGATGCGGACGGTTACATCAAAACGCAGCACAATGTCTTCACCACGCTGGATGGCAAGGTATTGCCGTCAGTCTTCGCGTGCGGCGATGTGCAGGACCGGCGGTACCGGCAGGCGATTACGGCTGCAGGAACCGGCTGCATGGCAGCGCTTGAGGTGGAGAAGTATCTTGAGGAGCACGGGCACTGAGTTCCGGCACAAATTCTTACGAATTAATGGCGAATAACGCCAAAAACCCTGTAGATTGTGAAACTCAGCGGGCGCTGACGGGTCTAATAAACATAGTTCCATTCATTCGCGTTGCGATCTCCGTTCCATGGTCAGGAAACTACTTGTCTAAACTCAATCTTCTGGTGTGCCTGCTCTGCGCGGCCACTGTCTCTTCACCCGCCCAGCAGGCCGCTTTACCTGACGCGCCGACTCCGCAAATCCAGATCGCGAGCCTCGCGCCTGCCGATACATGGGCGGGTCAGTCCACCAGCTCGCAGGATGCGCCAAGAGAAGAAAAAGAGGGCACGATCAAGCGCCCTCGTTGCACGCCAGAGTTGCCCTGTGCCGCCGGCGAGCAGCCCAAACGCATCCTCGGCATCATGCCGAACTACCGCAGTGTTTCGGCCGGTTCGCATCCGCCGCCGCCGACCCTTAAGCAGAACTTCAAGGTGGCGACGCACCAGGCCTTCGATTACTCCTCTTTCTTCTTTCTCGCGATCACCTCCGGCATCGCCGAAGCACAGGACGCGCATCCCTCGCTCGACAGCTACCACGGCGGCGATGCGATCTTCTACGCCTATGCGTGGCGCGGCTTTCTGGATAAAACTGACGGAAACTACCTGGCAGCGTTCGTTCTGCCCACGATTCTGCACGAAGATACACGCTACTACGCGGTGGGTTCGGGCTCGAAGTGGAAGCGGCTGGGCTACTCAGCGTCCCGCGTCGCCATCGCACGCACCTACGGCGGACGGACAACGCCAAACCTCGCTGGTATAGGTGGGAAGGTAGCTGCGCAGGCGATCTCGCCTTACTACTATCCGCCGGGGTCGTCGCCCTTTGGCGTGCTGGCGACCAAGTTCGGCTACGCATGCGCGCGCGATATCGGCTTCACCGTCTTTCGCGAGTTCTATCCAGACATCGCGATCCACGTACTGCACCGCCATCCGTAGATTCGGGCTGCATATCCGCAGTAGGGGCTGGCCTGTGATCGCCTGCTCGATTCTGATTGGCGATACGGGGACTCCGCAGGCTGAGTGTGCCGTATGCTAAGGCTGACAGCTTAGGAGACAGATGACCCCAAGCCAAAGTCCCGAACAGCGAGCTGAGATCCGCCCCGCTGCGCTTGAATCCGGCTCCAGTGAAGTTCCTCGCAAGATCGTGCTCTTCTGCCTGACCGCGCTCGGAGTGATTGGCTGCGTGGCCATGATCCTCGCGTTTGTCCCTGCGATCACGTGGGCCGTGGCGCTGGCCGTAGCCACGCAAACGCCTTCCCAATGGCTTGCGGCAAAGGTGCGCAGGCCATCCTTTGCCGCGATACTTTCGGTCGTGCTGGTGCTGTTGCTGCTGGTCTGCCCGGTCGCTTTGCTGCTGTATAACCTTGGATCGCAACTACTCTCACTCATCGATCTGGTGCGCTCAGGCGCCGCGCAGGATTGGGTAGCGCAGATGCTGGCGGCCTATCCCCGGATCGACCAGGTACTCACGCACGCAAAGGCCCTTGTATCGCTACGGGAAGGCTCGCAGGCGGCGGCAGGCTACCTTGGCGGCAAGCTGCAGGATGTCCTGACTGGTTCCGTGCGGGCGATCACGCAGGTTGGCATTATGCTGTTTACCTTGTTCTTCCTTTACAAGGATGGCGATAAGGCACGCAGCGCCTTTCAATCCATTCTGCCGGTCCGAGTCGATCAGGCGAAGAGGCTGATACGGCGCATGGCGGACACGATCTCTTCTTCTCTCCAGGGGAGCGTCCTGATTGCAGCCGTTCAGGGCAGCCTGGGCGGGCTGATGTTCTGGGCACTGGCGGTTCCGCAGGCCTTTCTGTGGGCCTTTCTCATGGGCCTGCTGGCGCTGATTCCATCGCTTGGCACCTTCCTGATCTGGATGCCCGTGGCAATCTTTCTGGCGCTCAGCGGCCACGTCATCAAGGCGATCATCCTGCTGGCCTGGGGCCTGGGAGTGATCAGCACGGTGGATAACCTGTTGTACCCCACGCTGGTAGGAAACCGGCTCAGGCTACACACCATTCCCATCTTCTTTGCTGTTCTCGGCGGGATTGCGCTCTTCGGGCTGAGCGGTCTGGTGCTGGGGCCGCTGCTGTTGACTACGACGCTGGAGCTGCTGCATCTGTGGAGTCCGGCGATCCTTCCGCTGAAGGAGCCGAGGGACGCATAGCATTCTTCCGTGTTCACCGCGCGCTAGAACTTGTGGAACATGAAGAATGCGCCGCCGACCAGGAAGCAGAAGGCGACGGCATGGTTCCAGTGCAGCTTGTCTCCGAAATAAAAGACGGAGAAAACGCCGAATACGGTGAGCGTGATGACCTCCTGGATGACCTTGAGTTGATCGGGCGAGAAGGTGCGCGAGCCGATGCGGTTGGCCGGCACCTGCAGGCAATACTCAAAGAGCGCGATGCCCCAGCTGATCAGGATGACCTTCCAAAGCGAGGTGTGCTTGTACTTGAGATGGCCGTACCAGGCAAAGGTCATGAAGATGTTGGAGCCGATGAGGAGGAGGATTGTCCACATAGTTTTGTTGGATGCGAGCCTTTCCGTTCCGGCGGCGAAACGCAGCGGATATTTCTTCTCATGGTAGCGAATGCGGTAGGCTTTCAGAGATGTCCATTGCAAACAATATCGTGGAAGTACGGCAAGCCATCGGCGCAGCGTGCCAGCGTGCCGGCCGCAGCGAGCGCGACGTAACCCTGATGGCCGTGACCAAGACGCAGCCCGTGACGGCGCTGCTGGAGGCCTACGCCGCCGGAATCCGCCTCTTCGGCGAGAACAAGGTGCAGGAGTTCGAACAGAAGTTCCCTGCGCTGGCGGAGATGCCGGGCGCGCGCGTTGCGCTGATCGGGCATCTGCAATCGAACAAGGCGGCCAGGGCTGCGGAGCTTTTTCATGCGGTGGACACCGTGGATTCGCTGAAGATCGCGGAGCGGCTGAACGCGGCAGCGCTGAAGCTGGGCAAGACGCTTTCGGTGCTGATCGAAGTAAAGCTCTCCAGCGAAGAGAGCAAGCATGGCATGGCGCCGGGAGCGGTGAGCGAGATTCTGCATGCAGCGCCTTCCCTGCCCGGGCTGGAGGTGCGTGGGCTGATGACTGTGCCTCCGTTCTTCGACGATCCCGAAGAGGCGCGGCCCTACTTCCGGCAGTTGCGCGAGCTGCGCAACTCGCTGGCCGCCGCGCACCCGCAGATGCAGCTGCCGGAGCTCTCCATGGGCATGTCGCATGACTTCGCCGTGGCGATTGAAGAGGGCTC
>DASWOP010000218.1:0-12076 GCA_036404255.1 Acidobacteriaceae bacterium
GGCTTCGACGGAGGATATCCGCAAGGCGTTTCGCAAGGCTGCGCGCAAATATCATCCGGATGTGAACCCCGGCGACAAGAAGGCCGAGGAGAAGTTCAAGGAGATATCGGAAGCGAACGACGTGCTGAGCGAGCCGAAGAAGCGGAAGATCTACGACCAGCTGGGATTCTACTCCGACAATATTGACCCGGCGCAGGCGGAGGCAGCGGCGCGCGGTGGCTATGGTGGGGGTGGATTCTCCGGCTACGGCGGTGGTGCGGGCGCAGGACGCGGACGCGGTGCGCAGGAGGTGCCGTTCGATTTTGGCGGCTTCGATTTCTCGGAGTATGCGGGACCATCCAGCCAGGGCGGACGCACGACGCGGCAGCAGAGCGGCGGTGGCGGGAGCTTCCGCGATATTTTTGGCGGCATGTTCAACGGCGGCGCGACGCAGAGGCACCAGGGGCCGCAGCCAGGGACGGACCTGGAGTACCAGGTGACGGCGGACTTCTGGACGCTGATCCGCGGGGGCATGACGCGCCTGGAGATCCAGCGGCAGGAGGTATGCCCGACATGCAAGGGCAAGTCGACGACGGGCGGCGAGATGGAGTGTCCGGAGTGCAAGGGCACGGGCCAGGTGACGCAGATGGCGGGGCAGATGAAGTTCAACCTGCAGTGTCCGCGATGCGGCGGCAGCGGGCGCGTGAGCAACGCGTGTGCGACCTGCCACGGCGAAGGAGTCATCACGAAGCGCGAGACGGTGGAGTTCCGCATCAAGCCGGGAACGCGTGACGGGCAGAGGATTCGGTTGGCGGGGAAGGGCAATGCCGGGCTGCATGGCGGCGCGGCTGGCGACCTGTATCTCATCATCAAGGGCGGGCCGCATCCGGTGTTTACGCGGATGGGCGACGATATCTACGCGACGGTGCCGGTGACGGTGAGCGAGGCAGCGCTGGGCGGGAAGATCGACGTGCCGACGGTGGATGGGCGGACGCAGCTCAGGATTCCTCCGGGAACGCAGACGGGACAGAAGCTGCGGCTGCGGGAGAAGGGCGTTCCGAGCGCGGTGCATGAAGGCAAACGCGGCGACCAGATTGTGGAGGTGAAGGTCGTGGTGCCGAAGGTGCAGGATGAAAGATCGAAAGAGATTTTGCGGGAGTTGGCGAAGCTGAATGATGAGGATGTGCGGGGAGAGTTGTTTCGCGAGGTGTAAAGGGAATGCAGCGTACGGAGTGGTACGAGATTGGTGACCTGAAGTTTGAGTGGGACATATACAAGGCGTCGCATAACCTGGTGAAGCACGGAGTCAGTTTCTGGGAAGCGGCCACGGTCTTCGTCGATCCGTTGGTGACCGAGATTCGTGATCCTGACCATTCCGAATATGAAAGCAGGATGGTCCTGATTGGGAGGTCGCTGGAACAAAGAATGCTTGTCGTGGTTCATGTTGAAAGGGAGCCAAGACTCCGTATTATTAGTGCACGGCCTGCAAGCGGGGCGGAAAGGAAAGCATATGAAGAAGGCGAATCAAGATGATGATGAGATGCGCGCGGAATATGATTTCTCTGGCGGGATTCGAGGGAAATACATTGCGCGTTTGAATGGCAAGCGGGTGGTTCTGCTTGATCTTGACGTGGCGGAGAGATTTTCCGATTCCGATTCCGTGAATCAGGCGTTGCGTCTATTGATGAAGGCGGGCGCAGAGGCAACAAAGTCTAGTCCCGCATCACGCGAGAAGGCCAGTTAGGGATAGCGATGGCGACGAAGCGAAAGAAGCAGGGCGCGTATATGATTTCGGCGGTGGCATAAGGCTGGATGAAAGATTACTTTGAGTTTGGTGGCCTTCTTTTCGACTGGGACCCGGCGAAGGCCGAGGTGAATCGGCGGAAGCACGGGATTACATTTCAAGAGGCTGCGAGCGTCTTTGGCGATGCTTCCGCGCAGTTCTATCCAGATCCCAAGCATTCGAGCGATGAAGGCAGGTTTCTACTTGTGGGGGTCTCGGAGATTAGTAGAGTATTAGTCGTAGTGTCAGTGGAGCGGGCGGAGATCGTGCGATTGATTAGCGCGAGAAAGGCTACACGGCAAGAGAGGAGAGTCTATGAAGAAGCCGCAGGGTGACGATATGCCCAAGGAATACAAGCTACAGGGTGGCACCAAAAATCCTTTTGCCAAGCGATATGCAAAGGGTACGAATCTCGTGCTGATCGAGCCGGAGATCTTCAAGGCTTTCCCCAGTGCCGATGAAGTGAACGCCGCATTGCGCCTGTTGCTGAAGGCCGGAGCCGTCGCGACGAGTTCGCGTGCTACATCGCGCGAGAAGGCAAGTTAGGAATAGCTATGGCGACGAAGCGGAAGAAGCAGGGCGCGTATATGATCTCGGCGGTGGCGGAGATGTATGCCATCCATCCGCAGACGCTGCGGCTGTATGAGCGCGAGGGGCTGCTGCGGCCTTCGCGGTCTGAGGGGAATACACGGCTCTATACGGACGAGGATCTGGAACGGCTGGAGTTCATTCTGAACCTGGCGCGCGATCTTGGTGTGAATATCGCGGGCATCGCGATCGTGCTGCAGATGCGCGAGCGCATGGAGGCGATGAGCCTGCAGATGGGCGAGTTTGTGGACTATGTCCGTAGCGAGATGCTGGGCCGGGTGCAGCAGACGCAGGCCGCCGGGTTGATGCCTCTGGTGCCGCGGATGCCGCGGGCGAATACGCGGCCGGTGATTGTGGCACGGGTGACGAAGAAGAAGTAAGGCTGTGGCGCTGCGCGCACGGCGGAGAGCTCGTTTCGCTCGCAGAGACAAAAGCGAGAAGCAGATTCTTCGCTGCGCTCAGAATGACAAATTGAAGATTGAATGACAACCACTACAAGAATGTTGCAGGGGCTTTGTTCGCTCCGATGACAATGCTTGTTGTTTGCGGCATCGTATGCGCGTCGCGCGTCGTCGCTTTGCGACGATTCCCACCTTAGCGACGATGAAGCTGTCGCGAAGATGGGGCACCCGGATTTGTGGCGGTAAGGGCTTTTGAGATTAGGACGACGGCGATGTTATGGCGCCGGCGTGGTGAGGATCTTGTTGACGGGGTCGGGGAGGGGCTGGTTGGCGCTCTTCAGGAGGATGCTGATCTGCCAGATTTCGGTATCGGTCAGCATTTTGCCGTAGGCGGGCATGCCGGTGAGACGGATGCCGTTGGCAACTTTCCAGTAGGTTTCGCCGACAGGGTCGTCGCTGACACCGACGACGTTGCCGGTCTTGTGTTTGGCCCACAACTGCGGGGCGTGCGGGAACATGAATTTGCCGTAGGGGACGTCGTGGCCGGGGGTTCCGTGGCAGCTGGCGCATTCTTTGCGATAAAGGCGGGCGCCGCCTTCAAAGACATCTTCGCTTTCGCCGAAGGGGGCCGCCCTGGGGGCTTCGCGGCTGATGCGGGCTTCGAGGGGAACGTTCACGAGCTGGGCTTCGAAGGGGAGGGACTTGTCTGCCGTGGCGACAGGCGGTGCACCGAAGCGGAAGTAGAGGATGACGGCGATGGGGATGATGAGCAGACCGAGAATGAGGCCGAAGATGAACTTTCCAGCGCCTGAACCGCTGCTGCGACTTGCCATGATCTTTCCTCCGCGTGCTGCTAGTTGGATGCAAGCAGAGTAAACCATGGGCGGAGTGGCCGGCGGAGATTTGATGGGGCGAGGGCCGCGAAAAGGCGCGGAGGTGTTCTAATAAAGAGGTAAGGCAATGGCGGCGCTTTTCTCCCGGAGAAGAAGACCGGGAGGCGCGCAAGACCGTCCCTTGATGGAGCGCTTGTTCTGATGGTTTCAATGAAATTTGTACGCCGTATGATTGCAACTGCCGTGCTGGCAGCCGGGTTTGTTTCTTTCGCAATGGCCCCCGCCGCACAGGCGCAGGCCAGCCGCCGCCACCATGAGACCACGGTAAGCCGCAAGTACCGCGCCGCGCGGCTGGTGGAAGACACGTATTCGCGCAAGGTCGAGGCTGCGTTTGGCGGCGGATTTATGCGCTTCCAGCCGGGTTCGACACTGCGGCGTGCCAACCAGGTGGACTGGGCGGCGAGCGGAGCGTACTACTACACGCCAGCGTATGGGCTGGTGGGCGATGTGCGCGGCCACTATGGCAACGTGAGCCTGCCAAATTTCACCACGATCAACGGGAACTTCTCGCCGAACAACGGCGTGTATCACCCGCTGATCACCGAGTACACGTTCATGGTTGGGCCGCAGTGGCGCTTCTACCGACGGGAGAAGTATGCTATTTCCGCGAATGTACAGGGCGGTATGGCGCTGGGCAACTTTGACGGCGGCACCCACGGCATTCCGGCGGAGCAGCTTGGCATGTGGCCGACAGGGCATACGTTTGCCGGTGCTGCGAGCGTGAATCTGGATTACAACATCTATCCGAATTTTGCGCTGCGGTTGCAGCCGACGTATGTATTTACGCACTTTGGCGGCACCAGTCAGGTCAATAAGGGCGGAGTCAACGCGCAGGTGGTGTATCGCTTCGGCAAGAAGTAACGGCTGCGCCCAGAACGGTTGAGGAGTACGAACGATGCGAACGGGGATTGCGGTTGTGCTGTTTTGCGGCATGATTGTGCCGATGGGTTATGCCGCGCAGGATGCGGCGCCCAGTGCGAAAAAGGTATTGACGCCCGCGCAGGCTGAATACCAGCAGAAGAGCAAGGAATACTTTACCGCGCTGGCTAAACTGCGGGCGACGGCAAACTCTGCATATGACACTGAGATGGCACGGGCCAAGGGGGCTACCTGCCCCAGTGCAGATACGACCCTCTCAGTGAATGAATGTTTGTCAGGGGAGATCACCGTAACGCAGACGAACTACGTGACCTTCGTTTCGGCGCTGCGTTGCATGCTTTCGCTGCCACTGCCGGCTCTTGCCGCGGACAAAGTGGTGAAGGGCAATGTGGCACACAGCGAGGCTGCGAAGTTCGATCATCTCCAGACGGTGTGGACCAGTTTTGCGAAAGAGCAGTGCCGTGTGGCAGTGGACCAGTACCGCGGTGGGACGATCATGCCGAGTGTCGGGGCGGAGTGTGAACTTCGCCAGATGAGAGCGCGGCTGACTGAGCTTGATACCGTCTATGACGGACCGTTGCATCGATAAACGACTATTTACCGAGTGGGACCTGCGGTTCGGTCATGCGGACGGGGTCCAATATCTCAGCGATCTGCTCTTCCGAGAGCAGATTTTTTTTGCGCGCGATCGCGATGATGGTTTCTCCGGTGGCGATGGATTCCTTCACGATTTCGGCGGCTTTGGCGTAGCCGATGTGGGGATTGAGTGCGGTGGCTAGGGAGACGGTGGATTGCGCGTACTGTTCGCAGCGGGCGCGGTTGGCGGTGATGCCGCGGATGCAGCGCTCGTCGAGCTGGTGCAGCGTGGTGGTGAGGATGGCGATGGATTGCAGGACGTTGTAGGCCATGGCGGGCATCATCACGTTGAGCTCGAGCTGGCCGGCCTGCACGGCGAGGGCGACGGCTGCATCGTTGCCGATGACCTGAAAGGCGACCATGGCGGCGAGCTCGGGCAGGACGGGGTTGATCTTGCCGGGCATAATGCTGGAGCCGGGCTGGAGCGCGGGGAGCTGAAGCTCGGCGAAGCCGGTGTTGGGGCCGGAGGAGAGCAGGCGCAGGTCGTTAGCGATGCGGATAATTTCGAGCGCTAGGCCGCGCAGGGCGCCGGAGACGTGGGCCATGGGTGCGCAGGATTGCATGGCGTAGCGCATGTCTGCGGCGGGGGTGAGGGGCTCACCGGAGATGTGGGCGAGGTTGGCGATGGCGCGGGTGCGGTAGTCGGGGTGGGTGTTGATGCCGGTGCCGACGGCGGAGCCTCCGAGGCCGAGTTCGCGGAGAGAATCGGCGGCGGTGGCAATGGCTTCGCGGGATTTGGTGATGGCGATGGCGTAGGCGGCGAACTCCTGCCCGAGGCGCATGGGGACGGCATCCTGCATGTGGGTGCGGCCGGATTTCATGATGCCGTGAAACTCGGTGCCTTTCGCGGCGAAGGCTGCGGCGAGGGAGTCGAGCACGGGGTAGAGCTCGCGCAGGGCGAGCAGCGTGGCGAGGCGCATGGCCGTGGGGAAGACGTCGTTGGTGGACTGGCCGTAGTTGACGTGATCGTTGGGATGGACTTTTTCGTAGGTGCCGAGGGGAGCGCTGAGGAGTTGGTTGGCGCGGTTGGCGATGACTTCGTTGGCGTTCATGTGGAAGCTGACGCCGGCGCCGGCCTGGAAGACATCAACGGGGAATTGATCGTGGAAGAGGCCGGAGGCGACTTCGCGGGCAGCTTCGATGATGGCGTCAGCGAGGTCGATGGGGATGAGGGAGAGGGAGCGATTGGCTCCGGCGGCGGCCATTTTGACCATGGCGATGGAGCAGATGAGCGCAGGGTGGGCGCGCAGGCCGCTGATGGGGAAGTTCTGGATGGCACGGACGGTTTGCGCGCCGTAGAGGGCGTCAGCGGGGACGGCGACGGGGCCGAGGGAGTCGGTTTCGGTGCGGGTGGGCATGGTGGTGCCTCCGGTTACTGCGGCAGACTGTAGTTCAGGGTATACGAATGCTTGCCGTCGGCGATGGCGATGGTGAGGGTGCCAGTAATTCCGGCGAGCTGGCCGGTGCCGGAGCCGGGGACGATGGTGACGGTCATCTGCGGGGCAGTACCGGGCTGCATGATGCCGGTGTGCATGAGGGCGAAGGTACCGGTGCGGCCCGCGAGGGTTCCGGTAACGCGCTCGATGGCGACGTAGCCGGCGTTGCCCTGCTTCGGGTCTCCGGCGGAGTACATCTCGCCGATGCTAATGGCCTGAAGGTCGCCGTGGAAGGTTTTGTTGATGGAGTAGCTGCTGATGCTGGGGTCTGGCGCGTTGGCGGTGGGGAGAACTTTGACGTCGAAGGTTCCGATGGCTTGGGTCATGGGGAGGGCCTTTGGAGTGGTTTGGGCTGCGAGGGTGAGGGCGCAGAGAAGTGCGATGAGGGGGAGATAATGGACGCGGAGAGAACTGCGAGAATTCGAGAAGGTCCGTTTATAGGGTATGAATGTCATTTTGTCAGGTCGTTTGAGATAGAATATGTAAAGAGTTGGTTCGAAAGGAGAGGCACATGAGCGATCAAGAACTGTCTGAGTTTTTGGAAGATGCGAATCGTCTGCGTGATGAGCACGCTACCTCTCCTGACAAAGCACTTGCCCTTTTGGTCGAAGAAGGAATTCTCGACAACCAAGGCAGGCTCACCGACTCTTACCAATAGGTTGATGTCTCGTGCATCGACTCTCTTCTAGTTTTATCCTTGCCTATCACGGTTGCAAGAAAACTGTAGCAGAGAAGTTGCTGGCAGGCGATCCCTTTACCCCAAGCGATAACGATTATGACTGGTTAGGCCCCGGAATATATTTCTGGGAAGCCAATCCAAAGCGTGCCCTGGAATGGGCAAAGGAAATGCGCAATAGAAAAAGGGATTTTGAGGGTGAACCGTGTGTAGTGGGCGCTGTAATCGATATGGGCTATTGCCTGGATTTAATTAGTTCCAATGGAATAACTGCCGTCAAGGCAGCTCATAGGAACCTGGAAGAGTTTGTGCGGCAAACCAGTAGTCCCATGCCTGAAAATACGGGCGGGGACGATCGACTTCAACGGCGGCTTGATTGTGCTGTGATTAAGCGGCTACATACCATCCGCGATAAAGCAGGGCGCGATCCATTCGACACCATTCGAGGCGTTTTCATTGAAGGCAATGAAATCTATCCGGGTGCCGGTTTCAGGGAAAAGACGCACATTCAAATTTGTGTGTGCAACCAAGAGGTAATCAAAGCAGTTTTTAGAGTGCCAGATAAGGATTTGTCATAATGGCGACGATCAAACAAGATGATCTGATTCAATCGGTGGCGGATGCGCTGCAGTACATCAGCTATTACCATCCGGCGGACTACATACGGAATCTGGCGCGGGCTTATGAGCTGGAGCAGAGTGCGGCGGCGAAGGATGCGATGGCGCAGATCCTGATCAATTCGCGCATGTGCGCGGAGGGACATAGGCCGATCTGCCAGGATACGGGGATTGTGAGCGTGTTCCTGAAGATTGGGATGGATGTGCGCTGGGACGCGGTGCTTACCGTGGAAGAGATGGTGAATGAGGGCGTGCGGCGGGCTTATAACGATCCGGATAATCCGCTGCGGGCGAGCGTGCTGGCGGACCCGGCGTTTGGGCGGAAGAATACGAAGGACAATACGCCGGCGGTGGTGAATATCCAACTGGTGAAGGGCGGCAATGTGGATGTGATCGTTGCGGCCAAGGGCGGCGGCAGCGAGGCGAAGAGCAAGTTTGTGATGCTGAATCCATCGGACTCGATTGTGGATTGGGTGCTGAAGACGGTGCCGACGATGGGCGCGGGATGGTGTCCGCCGGGAATGCTGGGGATTGGGATTGGCGGGACGGCGGAGAAGGCGATGCTGCTGGCGAAGGAAGCGCTGATGGAGCCGATCGACATGCAGGAGCTGATCGCGCGCGGGCCGCAGACGAATCTTGAAAAGATGCGCGTGGAACTTTATACGCGGGTGAATGAGCTGGGCATCGGCGCGCAGGGGCTGGGCGGGCTGACGACGGTGCTGGATGTGAAGATCCTGGATTATCCGACGCACGCGGCGAACCTGCCGGTGGCGATGATTCCGAACTGCGCGGCGACGCGGCATGCTCACTTTGTGTTGGATGGATCGGGCGCGGTGCAGCTTGATCCGCCTGCGTTGGGCGAGTGGCCGAAGCTGACGTATGACGTGAGTTCGGCGAGACGCGTGGACCTGAATACGATCACGCGCGAGGATGTGCAGACGTGGAAGCCGGGCGAGGTGGTGCTGTTGAGCGGCAAGTTGCTGACCGGGCGCGATGCGGCGCACAAGCGCATGACGGACATGCTGAATCGCGGCGAGAAGCTGCCGGTGGATTTCACAAACCGGTTTATCTACTACGTGGGGCCGGTGGATGCTGTCCGCGAGGAGGCTGTGGGGCCGGCGGGACCGACGACGGCGACGCGCATGGACAAGTTCACGCGGCAGATGCTGGAGCAGACGGGCTTGCTGGGGATGGTGGGCAAGAGCGAGCGCGGGGCGGAGGCGATTGAGGCTATTCGCGACAACAAGGCTGTATACCTGATGGCGGTGGGCGGCGCGGCTTACCTGGTTTCAAAGGCGATCAAGAGCGCGAAGGTGCTGGCATTTGCCGACCTGGGGATGGAAGCGATCTATGAGTTTGATGTGAAGGACATGCCGGTGACGGTGGCCGTGGATGCGCAGGGAACCAGTGTGCATACGACGGGGCCGGCGGTTTGGAAGAAGAAGATTGCGGATGGGCTGGCGGGTGTGGGGATACTGGGACAGTGAATTGTAGGGTTATCACTATATGATAACCTAATGAAAGTGGTGAACGATTGCAAGACCACGGACTGAGTTATTTGCTGGAATTGGACGGGGTAGTACTGGTTATCAATGAAGCTGGTTACTGGGTGAAGTTTGACGTCAACGAAGTAGACGTTTCCACGCATAGGCCGCACGGAATTGTTTACACAATAACGCTGCATGCACCGGACAATGAACGTGTTCTGGGTTTTGATAACGCACATGCGGTTAAGAAATCTACGGGCCCCGGAAGCAAAGCCAGTTCTGCATATGACCATAGACACCGTTTGGAAGTAGTAAAAGTTTACGAATATGTGGATGCCTTCACGCTGCTTAAAGATTTTTGGGCGGACGTTGAAAAGTTTCTGGAAGTAAAAGGAGAAAAGCCATGAGGACATTGCGTGTTGGCATTGCTTCCTACGAAAGCATGAAAGAACGGACTCTGGCGATTGCGCGGGGAGAGTTTAAACCTGGCGCGCGGGACCCCAAGGTGTGGTTCCCGTCGGTGGATAGCATGGCGCGGGTTTTGTCGTCGAGCAACCGGGAGTTGTTGGCGGTGATCCGGGCGAAGTCGCCGCGGTCGCTTACGGAACTGGCGGTGGTGAGCGGTCGCGAGAAATCGAACCTGTCGCGAACGATCAAGACGATGCAACGGTACGGGTTGGTTGAGGTGCTGAAACAGGCTGATGGCAAGATTGCTCCGAAGGTTGCGTATGACAAGGTTGAGATGGTGATGGAGATTGGGGCCTGAGAGTGCGAGTGCGGTCGTCGCTCCGCGACGATATCCCACTCATCGCAAAAGCGCGATGAATGGGGCACCCGCCTGCGGCCGGCTCGTGTGCGGCGTGGGCGCGGAATGGTATTGACGGCACGGGTGACGCGGAGAGTTTCTGGATTCTTCTACTGCGCCTCAAAATGACACTTTGAACGATAGATTGGTGGGTTTGTGTATCGGATTGCGCAGCAGAATGTATTGGAACGGATTCAACAGATTCTTCGCGTGAAGTATGACGTGGAGCTGGCGCAGTTGGCGGTGGAGCAGCCACCGAAGATTGCGTTTGGCGAGCTGGCGTTGCCGGTGGCGTTTGAGCTGGCGAAGCGGCTGAAGAAGGCGCCGCGCGCGATTGCGGCGGAGTTGCAGGCGGAGCTGGTAGGGCTGCCGGGCGTGGCGGCGGTGGAGATCGCGGGTGCGGGGTATCTGAATATCAAGCTGGACCGCGCGGGGTTTGTGGCGCGGATGGCGCTGGATGAGCATGCGGACGTGGGCGGCGCTGGGTTCCGGCTGGTGGAGCATACCAGCATCAATCCGAATAAGGCGGCGCACATCGGGCATCTGCGGAATGCGATTTTGGGCGATACGTTCCAGCGGCTGCTGCGGAAGGACGCGTTCAAGAGTGGATATGCGCTGGGCGTGCAGAACTACATCGACAACACTGGCGTGCAGGTGGCCGATGTGGTGGTGGGGCTGACGAAGCTGCGTGAGAAAAAGACTGCCGATGTGCAGAAATTGATTGAAGTATTTGCGGAGATAAAACATTACATCGAATCAAGCGATGAGGATGAGGCTGAACGCTCCAGATTGACTGCAAAAAAGCTGGCAGATGGATTTGAGATTTGGGATCTGGCTGAACGGTATAAAGGGCGATTGGACTTCTATTGCTGGGATTTGTATGCGGAAGTTTCGAAGTGGTATGACGAGGACGCTGCTCTAACGGCGGAGAGAAAGAAGCTGCGGCTGGATACGCTGCATGCGTTGGAGGCGGGCGGCAACGAGACTTCGGAGATCGCAGAGTTGATCTCGATGGCTGTGTTGCAGCGGCATCTGGAGACGATGCAGCGGCTGGATATTGAGTATGACTTTCTGCCGCGCGAGAGCGAGATTCTGCACCTGAAGTTCTGGGAGACGGCGTTTGCGCTGATGAAGGAGCGCGGCGTGCTCTACCTGGAGACCGAGGGGAAGAATAAGGGCTGCTGGGTGATGAAGCGGGCGGTTGGCGGGCCTGCGGAAGAGAAGCAAAAGCAGATTCTTCGCTCCGCTCAGAATGACAGTTCAATAGATGATGGCGCGGAGAAATCTGCGGGGCCGGATGAGGACGCGAAGATCATTGTGCGGTCGAATGGCACGGTGACTTATGTGGGCAAGGACATTGCCTATCACCTGTGGAAGTTTGGGCTGCTGGGGAAGGATTTTGGGTATCGCAGGTTCCATGAGTATCCGACGCATACGTGCTGGATATCGACGGTGAGCGGCGAGGAGGTGCATCCGTTCTTCGGCAAGGCGGAGGCGATCTACAACGTGATCGACTCGCGGCAGAACGATCCGCAGGACAATGTGAAGGCGGCGTTGCTGGGGATGGGATACACGGACGCGGCAGAGCACTACACGCATTTGAACTACGAGATGGTGGCGTTGACTCCGCGGTGCGCGACTGACCTGGGCTATGTGGTGAGCGAGGAAGATAAGGGACGCGCGTACATCGAGGTGAGCGGTCGCAAGGGGTTCGGTGTTAAAGCGGACGATCTGCTGGATAAGCTGATCGCGGCAGCGCAGGCCGAGGTGGACCCGCGGCATCCGGAGCTGAGCGAGGCGGAGCGGAGGGAGACGGCGACGCGGATTGCGATTGGCGCGCTGCGGTACTTCATGCTGAAGTTCACACGTAACAGTGTGATCGCGTTCGATTTCCGC
>DASWOP010000219.1:0-6220 GCA_036404255.1 Acidobacteriaceae bacterium
CGCACCAGCTTCACCCGCGTGCGAATAATCAGCACATCGTCATACCGCGCCGGCAATTTGTAGCGTGCAGTAGCCTCCACCACCGCAATGGCGCAGCCGTCCTCTGTCTCGAACTTCTTGTAATCGAACCCCAGCGAGCGCAGCAGTTCCACGCGCCCCACCTCAAACCAGATCAAATAGTTCGAGTGGTAGACAACGCCCATCTGGTCGGTCTCTGCATAGCGCACGCGCACGTGCGCATCGTTAAATTCAGCAACTTCACTCATACTTCCAGTTTACGATGGACGCATGCCGCCCCTCACCATCCAGCCCACGGACGCCCTCATCATCATCGACGTACAGAACGACTTCTGCCCGCCTCACGATGGAATTGGCGGCGCACTTGCCGTCACAGACGGCGATGCCGTCATCGCCCCAATCAACGCACTCGCCCCACGCTTCGCCCACGTCATCCTCACGCAGGACTGGCACCCCGTCGGACACATCTCCTTCGCGTCGTCGCACCCCGGCCACGCCATCTTCGACCGCATCTCCACTGCGAATGGCGAGCAGGTCCTATGGCCGGACCACTGCGTGCAGCAAACCCTGGGCGCAGCGCTCCACCCCGCGCTCCACATCCCCAACGCCGAACTCACAGTCCGCAAAGGCAAGCAGCCTCACGTTGACTCCTACTCCGCCTTCGCCGATAACGACCACTCCACCTCCACCGGCCTCGGTGAGCACCTCCACGCTGCGGGCGTAACCCGCGTCTTTGTCGCTGGACTCGCCTACGATTTCTGCGTAGCCGCCACCGCCCGCGATGCCCGCAGCGAAGGCTTCGAAGTCGTCGTCATCGAGGACGCCTGCCGCGCCGTGAATGTGGAAAACTCGGTCGCCCGCGCCAACGCAGCTTTCGCGGCGAAACATATTACGCGCATTCGCGCCGCTGACCTCATAAATCGGTAGAACCCCGTAATCACTTTGGTTCCACACCGGTTTTCTTTGGCTTTTTGCTAGTTATCATGCGGTTTCCTCTTGACTCATAAGGCACGGGGTGTCAATCTAAGCACATCCACCGTTTTGTTATTGACGGCGGATAGGATGCCCGCTCTGGCCTCCGTAAAAAACTTATGGCCACAACAACAATTGCTCCCATGGAAGCACGGGAGGTATTGCGTTGCGAGCACTGCAGCTTGGTGCAGTTCAGAACAGTGAACTCGCTCTGCCGCCGCTGCCGCAAATCCCTGGAAATTGAGGAACCTGAACCCGTCGCGGCTGCTGCGATTGCGCTGGTTCCAGCCCACAAACAGGAAGAGAGCGGTCTGCAGGTCGCCCAGGCTGTCCGTGATCTGCGCCACATGCGCAATCTGAGCCAGCGTCAGCTCGCCGGCCGGATGGGTGTGCCACGCACTTACATCTCCAAGATCGAAAACGGCAAGGCAATGCCCACGCTCTCCTCGCTGGAGCGCCTGGCCACGGCCCTGCAGGTTGAGATTTCGGCGCTGCTCCGCGACTCCACCTCCCGGCAGAAGGACGAGACCGCCATCCTGATGGCCGATCCCTTCCTGGCCGAGATCGCCGGATACGCCGCGCAGCTCGACGCCGTGCAGCGCTCCATCTTCATCAACCACGTCCGCGAGCTCGCCGCCGGCCGCCGCGTGCGCACCGCATAGCTCTCCCGGCGCCGTCACAATGGGCGCCGCCGCTGGCAAACCGTCTCCGCCTTCGCGCTTCCCCGCGGATGCAAGGACGAGCCTTCACGCCGATTCGCCTGGAGCCGCCCTGCTCTCTGTTCTCCGCACAGACGTTGGGCGTAGAATCACTGCTACGGGCGAATCCGCGACACTTTTGCGGATGGCCTCCTGAGGGTTCTGTGCAACCTGATCCATCCCAAACCGGTGCCCTCTCCCCGCGCTGGCAGGAGCTTTCCGCGGACGAGCAGCGTCTCTATCTCACGCTCGATCCCGCTCGCATACCGCAGCACGTCGCCATCATCATGGACGGCAATGGCCGCTGGGCAGGTCGCCGCGCCCTCAAGCGCTTCCTCGGTCACCAGCAGGGCGCCGAATCCGTTCAATACGTCGTCGAGACCGCCTCACGCATCAATCTCCCCTGGCTCACGCTCTACGCCTTCTCGCTGGAAAACAATCTCCGCCGCCCCCGCAGCGAAGTCAGCTTTCTGATGAAACTCCTGCGCAGCTACCTGACCGGCAACGTAAAGCGCATGAACGACAACAACATCCGCGTCGCCTACGTTGGCCGCACCACGGAGCTCCCCGCCGACGTGCAGGAGACCATGCAGTGGGCGCAGGAAGCCACCGCGAAGAACACTGGTACTACCCTCACCCTCGCGCTCAACTACGGCTCCCGCTCTGAGATTGTGGATGCCATGCGCACCGTGATGACGCGGCTGCTACAGGAATCGCAAACTACAGGCCGCCCCGTGCAGGAGCTCCTCGCCGAAGTGGATGAATGCGACTTGAACGCCGCCCTCTACACCGGCCACATGCCCGACCCCGACCTCATCATCCGCACCAGCGGCGAGCAGCGCATCAGCAACTTCCTGCTCTGGCAGATCGCCTACTCCGAAATCTTCGTGACCGACCGCTACTGGCCCGACTTCCGCGGCATTCACCTGCTGGAAGCTATCCAGAACTACCAGCAGCGCGAACGCCGCTTCGGCGGCCTCGGCGAAGGCGGCACCGACGAGAAGCTGCCCAACGACGAGTCCCTCGCCAGCCCCGCACTGCGCTAATACTTACTTACACTTTGATTTGTCATTCTGAGCACAGCGAAGAATCTCAAATGCCCATCGCGCCCCCGATTCGCCCTCCACGCGCGACTCCAGTATCCTGAAACCTGCCCATGCAACGCATCCTTACTGCCATCGTTCTCATAGTTGTCGTCGTGCTCGTGCTCTTCAAGGCGCCTGTATGGCTGCTGGCTGCCGTCGCCGCCCTGGTCGCCACCCTCGCACTCTTTGAATACGTCGGCCTGGCCAACGCCCGCGACGTACGCGTCCCAGCCTGGTTCGTCATCCCTGCGGGAGTGCTGCTCTTTCTGCTGCCTCCCTCGCACTACATGACGCTGGTCACTCTGCTGGCGCTCACGCTGCTGGCCTGGGCCAGCTTTACCGCGCCGCTGGAGCGCGTGCTGCCGGACGCCGCCTACGGCACCTTCGGCCTGCTCTGGATCGCCTATCCCCTCGCACTCCTGCCGCAGATGCGAAAAGACCTCGGCCCCCCCATGGTCCTCTTCCTCTTCGTCGTCGTCTGGAGCGGAGACATCGCCGCGCTCTACATCGGCCGCCGCTTCGGTAAGCGAAAGTTCGCGCCCCGGCTCAGCCCCAACAAGACCTGGGAAGGAGCCGTCGCCTCCGTCGTTGGCTCCGTATTCTTCGCCATGGTGCTGGTGCTGGGCGGCAACTGGTTCACCGCCTATACCAGCGGCAACACCATCCTCTCCTTCTCGCAGCCCGTCTGGTGGCTGGCCGTGCTGGCCATCATCGTGAACATCGCGGCGCAGGTGGGCGACCTCATTGAATCCGCGGTCAAACGCGGCGCTGGAGTGAAAGACTCTGGCAACATTCTCCCCGGCCACGGTGGCATGCTCGATCGCATTGACGCGCTCCTGCTCGCTGCTCCCGTACTTTGGTACGCGCTGGAAGTAAAATCTTATCTGGGCGGTTTTTAATACGTTGAAAACAATAGCAATTCTTGGTTCCACAGGCTCCATCGGCAACAGCACCCTCAGCATCTGCGAGAGCTATCCTGACCGCTACCGCGTCGCCTCGCTCGCCGCGGGCCGCAACATCGACGCCGCCTTCGCGCAGTGCCAGAAGTGGCGTCCTTCGCTCATCTCCATGGCAACAGAAGAGCTCGCCGCCGAGCTCCGCACCCGCCTGCACGCCGCCGGAAATACCGCCACCGAAGTCGTCTACGGCACCGCCGGAACCGTAAAAGTCGCTACACTACCCGAGGTTGATTTCGTCGTCAGCGCCATCGTTGGTGTCGCCGGACTGGAAGCCACCTACGCCGCCGTCTGTGCGGGTAAGACGATGGGCCTCGCCAATAAAGAATGCCTCGTCACCGCAGGCGAGATCATCATCGCCGCAGCGCGCGAGCACAACGTCGCCCTGCTGCCCATCGACAGCGAACACAACGCCGTCCACCAGTGCATGCGCGGCGGCGCCCAGAATGAAGTGAAGCAGGTCTGGCTCACCGCCTCTGGTGGCCCCTTCCGCGAGCTGCCCCTGGCCGAATTCGACAAGATCACCGTAGCCCAGGCGCTCAACCATCCCACCTGGAAGATGGGCCGGCGCATCACCATCGACTCCGCTACCCTGATGAATAAGGGCTTCGAGGTCATCGAAGCCTGCCGCCTTTTCGATCTCCCCGCCAGCCGCGTTCAGGTCACCGTGCATCCGCAGTCCACCGTCCATTCGCTGGTGGAGTACATCGACGGCAGCATTCTGGCGCAAATCTCCGTCACCGACATGCGCCTGCCCATCCTCTACGCCCTCAGCTACCCCGAACGCGTGGCGTCGAGTCTAACCTTTGATATGAAAGCTCTCGGCCATCTGGACTTCTCCCAACCCGACCTCGCCAAATTCCCCTGCCTGCGCCTCGCCTATGAAGCTGCGGAGACCGGCGGCACCGCCTGCGTTGCGCTCAACGCCGCCGACGAAGTTGCCGTCGCCGCCTTCCTCGAAGGCCGCATCTCGTTCAACGGCATCGCGCGTACAATCGAAGCTGTGCTGGCGCGCACACCCGCAGGACACCCCACTACCATTGCCGGGGTGCTGCAGGCAGACGCAGATGCCCGCCTCCTGGCCCGTGAAGTCGCCACAAACTAACCTGACGCCCCGCAAGGACCACACCTGTCTATGGATTTTCTGCTTACCGTTGTCTACCTGATCATTGTCCTCGGCATCATGGTGCTCGTTCACGAGTTCGGCCACTTTGCGGTGGCCAAGCTCTGCGGCATCCGCGTGGAGACATTCTCCATCGGCTTCGGCAAGCGTCTCTTCGGCATCCGCCGCGGCGATACCGACTACCGCATCAGCCTCCTGCCCTTCGGCGGATACGTCAAGATGGCAGGCGACAACCCCGGCGAGCAGGCCACCGATCCCGGCGATTTCAACGCCCATCCACGCTGGCAGCGCGTACTCGTAGCGCTCGCAGGGCCCATCTCGAACTTTATTCTCGCCTTTGTCATCATCTTCGTGGTCTCCATGTTCCACCACGAAGTCGAGCAGTACCTCACCCGTCCCGCCGTGGTCGAGTGGGTTCCCGCCAAGACGCCCGCCGCCGCACTCGGTGTGCAGGCCGGCGACACCATCGTGCACTATGACACGGTGGAGAACCCTACCTGGCGCGACGTCGCCGAGCGCTCCCTGCTGAATCTGAAGCAGACCATCCCCTTCTCCTACACGCACAACGGCCAGCGCATCGACACCAGCATTCTGGTCAAGTCCAATGGCGCCCAGGACGACTTCAGTCTGGACGACATCGGCTTTATCCCCGTGCTACAAGACACGCCCATTCAGGTGATGCAACTGGAAGCTGGTATGCCCGCGGCTGAAGCCGGCATGCAGCCCAAAGATCAGATTGTCTCCATTGACGGCCTGCCCCTGCACAGTGTGCAGGCTCTGCTCGCCTACATGCAGGACCAGGGCGGCAAGCCCGCCACACTCGTCGTCCTGCGCGGCGGCCAGCCCCTCACCATCCATCTCACACCGCAGATCTCCGATGCAGGTGACGGCGTCAAGCAATACCGCCTCGGCTTCCGCGCGGTACCTTCCCCGAAAAACATTGAGAAGCTGTCCGTCGGCGCTGCGGCTGCCGCCTCCTGGAAATCCAACAAGCACGACTCTGCGCTGATCCTCACCGTGCTGCACCATCTCTTCGGTGGCAAAGTCTCGGTGAAGAATCTCAGCGGCCCCATCGGCATCGGCCAAGAGATTGGCCTTGCGGTAAAGATGGGCTGGTGGACGGTGCTTCAGGTGATGGCATCCATCAGCCTGAACCTCGGAATCTTCAACCTGTTGCCCTTCCCCGTGCTGGACGGCGGCATGATCCTGTTCCTGATCGTGGAGTCCATCATCCGTCGCGACGTGAGCCAGGTCTGGAAGGAACGCATCTATCAGGCGGCGTTTGTCGTGATTATCCTGTTCGCTGCGTTCGTGATCTTCAATGACATCTCGAAGCTCTCACCCTTCGCACACATGAAGCCCTAACCC
>DASWOP010000220.1:0-23057 GCA_036404255.1 Acidobacteriaceae bacterium
GGCTTCAACCACTTCTTCCACGGCAAATACAACTCCGCCGCAGAAGGAGGGGCAGAGCAGCCTGGCGACCTCATCTACTTCCAGGGCCACTCCTCGCCCGGCGTCTACGCCCGCGCCTTCCTTGAGGGCCGTTTTGACGAGCAGCGCCTCGGCAACTTCCGCCACGAGCTGCGCGGCGAGCCAGCTCTCTCCAGCTATCCCCACCCATGGCTCATGCCGGAATTCTGGAACTTCCCGACGGTCTCCATGGGCATCGGCCCGCTGAACGCCATCTATCAGGCGCGCTTCATGCGCTACCTGGAGCACCGCAAGCTCATCGAGACCACGCCCCGCAAGATCTGGGCCTTCCTCGGCGACGGTGAGACCGACGAAGTTGATTCCCTCGGCGCGCTCAGCATCGCCACCCGCGAGAAGCTCGACAACCTTATCTTCGTCATCAACTGCAACCTGCAGCGGCTCGATGGTCCAGTGCGCGGCAACGGCCGCATCATCGACGAACTGGAAGCCACCTTCCGTGGCGCGGGCTGGAACGTCATCAAGGTCATATGGGGTTCAGACTGGGACGATCTTTTCGCCCGCGATACCTCCGGCCTGCTGCTGAAGCGCATGGAAGAGGTCGTGGACGGCGAATATCAGGCCTACAAGGCCAAGGGCGCTGCCTACCTGCGCCGCGAGTTCTTCGGCAAGTATCCCGAGCTTCTGGAACTGGTCAAAGATATCTCCGACGATGATCTCATCCGCCTGCATCGCGGCGGCCACGATCCGTTGAAGGTCTACAACGCCTACAAGCGCGCCGTGGAGCACACCGGCGGACCCACCGTCATCCTCGCCAAAACGGTGAAGGGCTACGGGCTGGGCACGGCAGAGGCACGCAACGCCACCCACTCCGAAAAGAAGCTCAGCGAAGACGCCATGGCGTACTTCGTCCAGCGCTTCGATATTCCCGTTCCGCAGGAAGCGGCCAAGGGCGGCAAGTTCTTCCACCCCGGACAGGACGCACCGGAGATCCAGTACATGCAGCAGCGCCGCAAGCAGCTTGGCGGCTATCTTCCCACACGCGAAGTCCCCAAGACCGGCTTCAAGGCACCCACGCTCGACACCTTTGCCGAGTGGATCGCCGGTTCCAAGGGCCGCGCCGTCTCCACCACCATGGGCTTCGTCGCGATCCTGCGCCATCTCCTGAAAGATCCTGAGATCGGCAAGCTGATCGTGCCCATCGTGCCGGATGAAGGACGCACCTTCGGCCTCGAATCCGCCATCCGCCAGGTCGGCATCTACGCATCGGAAGGCCAGAAGTACAAGCCGCACGATGTCGATATGCTGCTCTACTACCGCGAAGAGAAGGACGGCCAGATTCTGGAAGAGGGCATCACCGAAGCCGGTTCCATGGCCTCGTTCACCGCTGCTGGCACGGCGTATTCCAACTACCACGTGCCCACCATTCCCTTCTACATGTACTACTCCATGTTCGGATTCCAGCGCATCGGAGACATGGCATGGGCATTTGCCGACTCACGCGGCAAGGGCTTCCTGATGGGCGGCACTGCCGGGCGCACCACCATGCTCGGCGAAGGCCTGCAGCACCAGGACGGCCACAGTCCCGTGCTCGCTGGCACCATTCCTACCTGCGTCACCTACGATCCCGCCTACGTTTTCGAGCTCGCTGTCATCCTGCAGGACGGCATCCGCCGCATGTACGAAGAGAACGAGCAGATCTACTACTACGTCACCATGTACAACGAAGACTATGCCATGCCGGAGATGCCCAAGGGCGCCGAGCAAGGCATTCTGCGCGGCATCTACAAGTTCAAAGCGGCAGAAAAGGGTAAAGCTAAGGTTCAGCTCTTCGGCAGCGGCACCATTCTGAACGAGGTGCTCCGCGCGCAATCCATCCTGGCGGAGAAGTACAACATCCCCGCCGACGTGTGGAGCGTCACCAGCTACAACGAACTGCGCCGCGAGGCGCTTGATGTGGAACGCTGGAACCGCCTGCATCCCACCGAGGAAGAGAAACAGCCCTACATTGTGACCGCGCTTGCCGGAGCCAAAGGCCCGGTGATCGCCACCAGCGACTACATGAAGTCCATGAGCGATCAGCTCGCCCCGTGGATCGACTTCACGCCGGAAGCAGCTGGCAAACGCCGCCTCATCTCCTTGGGAACAGACGGCTTTGGCCGCAGCGATAATCGCGAGCATCTGCGCCGCCACTTTGAGGTGAATGCAGAGTCCGTGGTTGCCGCAACGCTTTCCAAGCTGGCCCGCGACGGCAGCTTCGATCCCAAGGCAGCGCAGAAGGCGATGAAGGATCTCGGCATCGACACCGAAGGCCGCAATCCGGCGCGCTACTAAAACCATCGCTTAGACTTGTCTGAGCATCACCGCATCGCGAGAGGGTTCCAGTCCATGGCTGTACCTGCGAAGAAGAAGAGCACCGCCCGACGCACCATTGCAGCCCCGCAGGCCCCAGCCGGCAGCTTTGAGAATCCCCTCATTCCGAACGCACGCCTGCAGTTGATCTACACTTCTATGCTGCGCGCCCGTCTCCTGGAAGCGAAACTGACGCCAGCAGCACAGCGCCCACCAGAGGCTGTCGGCGCAGGTCTGATTCTCAATCTCCGCGAGCAGGATACATTGCTCGCCGCCGCGCCTTCGCACCGCCTGCTCAAGGGCGTTGCGCTCAAGCAGTTGCTCCAGAAGCCAGCGCCCCGCACCATCGATCACGGCTTCCCCGCGCAGAATGTGCTGCCCGCCATCGCCGATAGCTCTGCCGCACTCTACGCTGCGCTGGGCATCGCCTTCGCCTACAAAGCAGCCGCCGGGAACAGTCACGACAGCAATGTGGTGCTGGCCTACACCTCCGATGCCGAAGCCTGTCTGGCTGCGGCACGTTTGGCGGAGTTGCATCGCCTGCCGATCCTCTTCATCCTGGCGCAGAGCGGCACCACCGCCACCACCAGTCTGCGCGCTCAACGCTTCGCCCTCCCCGGCATTCCTGTCGACCGGGATGACGTAGTGGCTGTCTACCGAGTGGCTCAGGAAGGCATCGGGCGCGCCCGTGCCGGCGGCGGCCCTACGCTGGTGGAGTGCATCCGCTACACCGCCCCGCAGAAGCACAAGCCGGACGCCATCGCGACGATGGAGCGGTTTCTGACCGGCAAAGGGCTGTTTACCTCAACCTGGAAGCGCACTCTCATTGCAAGCTACCGCCGTGAACTGGCCTCTGCTACTCTGCAGGCACGAAAAACAAAGAAGCGCTGACCCAAGGCATCAAAACCATATCGCCATTGCATCCAACCATTTACACTGAGGAACGCAATCTCTGAGAGGTTCGACTCTTGTCTGGTGTAGATCTACTCTGCAAGCGAGGAGCCGTATGATTCAGCGTTCAATCCGCAACATCACTCTTGCGGGATTTATCGCACTGGCAGGATTCGCTCTTCCGGCATCTTCCCCGGCACAGAACGGTGCATCACCGGCCGTCCCACCTCCTACGCCTGCTACGCCGAACACAACACCTGCACTCCCGCCCCCTGTTCCGGTGCCAGCCTCTCAGGTACCAAGCCTGCCCCCGTACCAGAACGTTTCCCCACCTCATCTCGACACACTTCCCAAGCCGGTAAAAGACAAGTCCCTGCCCAGCTTCAACGCCTATGCGCTGCCGGATGCATACCAGCCCCATGAGCACTTCGGCTCGGCTTACATCCCCCTCGATAGCTGGGTGTACCCTGCCATGCTCCGGCTTTACTCACTCGGCTATCTGGATTCCCTCTTCATTGGTATGCGCCCCTACACCCGGCTCAGCGCTCTGCACGCCATCCAGCGTTCACAGGAAGATATCGTGGCAGGCGATGATCCGCAATCCGTCGCCATCCTGGATGACCTCCTCCGTGAGCTATCGCCGGAGGTGCACTCCCTGCACACCGTCCGCGGCAGCATCTATGGCGTAGACAGCGTGTACACCCGACTGCTCGGCATCTCCGGCCTTCCCCTGAACGACAGCTTCCACATCGGCCAGACATTGGTCAACGACTACGGTCGCCCCTATCAGCAGGGCTTCAATAACATCACCGGCTTCAGCGCACTTGGGGAAAGCGGGCGCTTTTCGCTCTACGTCCGCGGCGAATATCAGCACGCCCCCTCGGCTCCCGGCTATTCACCCGCTCTCGCAGGGCAGTTAGCTGCCATCGACGGAGTCAACCTCACTCCTACGTCCGCCACAATCCCCCTCGGGCCTTTGTCCGCCCAGAATCCCTTCCGCCTCGTGGAAGCAAATCTCTCAGCCCACCTGATCGGCCATGAAATCTCATTCGGCAAGAGCGATGCCTGGCTCGGCCCGGCTTTTGGCGGAGCCATGTCGTGGTCCAACAATGCGGAGAATATCTACTCCTTCCGCATCAACCGCATTGAGCCGCTGCATATCCCGCTGGTCTCGCGCCTTCTCGGCCCCATACGGTATGACTTCTTTGTCGGCAGCTTGAAGGGCCATACCACCCCGAATGCACCCTGGGTCCACGCAGAAAAGTTCAGCTTCCGCCCCAGCGCCAACTTCGAGTTTGGCTTTGAACGCACCGTGATCTGGGGTGGCCAGGGCCATGAGCCGATCACGCTGCACACCTTCCTGAAGAGCTTTTTTGACATCAACGATACGACCGCCGCTGAAAAGAGCTCGCGCAACGATCCCGGAGCACGGTTCACCGCATTCGACATGTCGTATCGCCTGCCCTTCATGCGCCGCTGGCTCACCTTCTACACCGATTCCGAGGCCCACGACGATGTAACCCCGCCCAGCGCCCCGCGCCGCGCCGCCTACCGCCCGGGCCTGTATCTTTCCCACATTCCCCGTGTACCCCAAATGGATCTGCGCGTTGAAGCCGTCTCCACAGCCCCCAACGTCAGCCGCAGCACAAACGGCTCATTCAATTACATTGAGGCCATCCAGAAGGATGGTTATACCAACAAGGGCTTTCTCCTTGGAGACTGGATTGGCCGTGAAGCCAAAGGTGGCCAGGCTTGGCTCACATGGCACATGAGCGGCAGCCAGTGGATCCAGCTTTCTTACCTGAACAAAAAAACCCCCACCAACTTCATTCCCGGTGGCACGACACAGAACCAGTTCAAAGCAGAAACACTCCTGCACCTGCGCAAATCAATCGATCTGAACGCTTGGCTGCAATACGAGGCATGGAAAGCCCCGGTCTACCAGCCAGGCCGCCAATCCAACGTTGCCACCGCCGTTCAGATCACATGGCACCCGGGCCTGCACGTCGTACCCTGATAATCTGGCTTCAAAGCTGTAAGTTCGGTAAAATGAATATATTAAGCCTGCGTTGATGAGTATATTAAGCCTGCATCCCTGTGACCCCACTTTCTTGGCTTGAGTATGCCAGGCCCCTAGCACGCAATTTTTGATGGAGTATCGATGGATCCCCAGCCTGTGAACCAGAGCGCCACGCCATCTCCTGAGCCGCCGCCATTTGGCGCTCCCGCCGGAGGCCCACGTGGTGCAGCGCCCGGCTTTCATGTAGAAGTTGCAGACTCGACGCTCTCCGATGCAATGATCGTTCTGCGCAAACGGCGCTGGATACTCATCTTTGCGATCCTTCTTGGTCTCATCTTTGGCCTTTACCGCGCATGGACGCAGCCGCGCCTCTTTATGGCGACAGGCGAGATCCAGGTACGGCCAGGCACCTCCGCTCAGTATCGCGTAGACAACGCCAGCTTCGGCACCTCCGATCCGATCATGCGGCTGCAAACCGAGGTTGCTATCCTGCAGAGCGATTCCCTCGCATTCAGCGTCGCACAGGAATTGAATCTGCAAAATGACCGTGCGTTCCTGAATGCAAAGGGTCCAGTTCCCCATCGCAACCTGGATGATGGAAACGGCGCAGTGCGCGAGGGCATCATCCGCACTCTGCACTCGAGTCTGAAGGTCGCTCTTGTTCCCCACACGGATCTCATCAAGATCAGCTACAGCTCGCTGGATGCCAAACTCTCCGCGCGCATCGTTAACACCGTCATCAACGACTACATCCAGCGCAGCTTCCAAACGCGCTACGCATCTACGCAGCGCGTCTCCGAATGGCTCTCCAGCCAACTGGATGACCTGAAGCAGCAGGTTGAGACGTCGCAGGAGCAGTTGATGGCGCTTCAGCCGCAACTCGGCGTTGAAGTCTTCGATCCGACCCATAACCAGATCAGTACAGATCTGGAAGGGCTCTCGAAAGCCGCAGAAGAAGCTCGGATCCAACGCATCATTGCAGAAGCGCGCTTCCGCATCCTCTCCAGCACCACCGACCACAGCGGTGCAGAAGCTCTGGAGATAACCAGCAGCGGGACCAATCCTTCGCTGCTTTCTTCCCTGCGTCAACAGCGCTCTTTATTGCAAACACAGCTGGCTCAACAAAGCGTCGAACTCGGCCCTAATCATCCACAGGTCAAGCAACTGCGCGCACAGATTGCGTCCATCGATGTCGAGATGACCAAAGAGCAATCCCGCTTGATGTCCCAGGCTAAGACCCAGTACTCCACTGCGGACGTCAATGAAAAAATGACACAGAGCGCACTGGAAGCCGCCAAGGCAGACGCTTACAAGCTGCGCGATAATCTGATCCAGTATCAAATCCGCCAGCGTGAATTCGAATCGAACCGCACACTGTATGAAGGCCTCCTGGAGCGGTTGCGTGCCGCCGGCGTGCAGGCCGGCCTGGAATCAAGTGAGATTGACATCGTTGATGTCGCCATGATTCCGGCATCTCCCACCATCACGCCTCGCGCCAACATCATCGGCATCAGCATGATCCTCGCCTTGATCTGCGGCATCATCCTCGCCTTCCTGATGGAATCGCTCGATACCGGACTGCGCAGCATCGCGGAGATTGAGAGCATCACCGAACTGCCTTCGCTGGCTATCATTCCTCGAGCTCGCAAGATGAGCGGAGACAACCAGGAAAAGCTCACGATCGCGCAGCGCAATGTCGGCGTCCTGGCCCAGCCCAAGTCCCACTTCGCAGAATCGTTCCGCTCACTGCGTACGTCGCTCCTGCTTTCAACCGCAGGAACACCGCCCAAAATCATCCTCATCACCAGCGCAACGCCCTCCGAAGGCAAGACGACCGCAGCCACCAATATCGCCGCGGTTCTTGCGCAGCGCGATACCCGCGTTCTGCTGATTGACGCTGATCTGCGGCGCCCCACGGTGCATCATCGCTTCGGTCTGGCCGGGAAGACCGGGCTCACCACTGTCCTCACGGGCGCCACATCACTGGAAAGTGCAATCCAGCATGTGCCCGAGATTCCCAATCTTGATATCCTTCCCAGCGGCCCAGTCCCCCCCTTCCCCACGGAGATGGTGGGATCGGAAGTCATGACTCAGCTATTGAAAACCTGCGCTGGAATCTATACCCATATTGTCATTGACTCTCCTCCAATTCTCTCGGTGACCGATGGCGTGATCCTTGCACGCCAGGCGGATGCAGTCGCGCTCGTGATACGGCACGGCAAATCCAGCAAGCATGTCGTACGCCGCGCACGTGACCTTCTGGCACGCGCTGGCGCACCCATCACCGGCATCATTTTGAATGCAGTCGATCTCAGTTCGCCGGAGTATTACGGCTACTACGGCTACTCCGGATTCACCTACTACGGCGTCGATTCGACCGGCTGGGAAACGCAGTCGCAGCAACGTTCTGATAAGGAGAAGGATTAGCCATGGCCCACAATTTCTCCAGAACGACGCATCTCGCAGTCTCCACCGCTATCGCTTTGCTATGCCTCGTTCTTTGCAGTCCGGCTCAAGCGCAATATGGCGGCAACGGCGTCGGCGCCGATGCGCCAGTCAATCTTCCGGCAACTCTGACCACCAATCCGGCCGTTCTCTTCCCCCAGGACCAATTTCTCGTATTGGAGCAGGGTGATCTGCTCAATTTTCATATCTACGGCTCTGGCGACTATATCCCCGTAGTGCGTGTATCTGCGGACGGCACCATCCTGCTGCCCTTGATAGGTCTTGTCCCGGTACGAGGCCTGAGCGTGCAGCAGGCAGAAACGAAAGTAGCAGAAGCCCTGGTGGCTGCAGGAATGTACAAAAATCCTCAGGTCAACATCCAGGTGATGGAGACCCCGAACCACCTCATCAATGTGCTGGGTGAGGTTAGAAATCCTTCGCTGATCTCCGCAGCCATTAACCGGCATCTGCTCGATGCGCTGAATGCGGCAGGCGGCATGGCCCCCAGTGCCAGCCACACGATCACGATCCTCCGGCCATCGGTCCCACTACCCATCGTCGTCGATCTTGGAGTGGACCCGGCACAGAGCTCCGCATCGAACATCCCCGTCTTCACAGGAGACACCATCATCGTCTCCCGGCTCGGCTCATATTACGTACTGGGCTCCGTCAAGGGGCAGGGCGTATTTCCCTTGAAACCGAACTCGCCCACCACCTTGATCGACGCGCTCGCAACCGCCAACGGTGTACTCTTCGATGCCAAACAGGGCGATGTGCGCATCATTCGCACGATAGGGACAACGCGCAAGGCTGTCCCTGTCAACCTCTCCCGGATAGTGAACGGCAAAGATCCAGATCCGATCCTTGAAGCAGATGACATCGTTTATGTACCCAGCAGTGCCTTCAAAGCAGCGATTAAATCCGGCGGCATTGGAACGTTGATTGGAGTTGCATCGCTCGCCACAGTAGTCGCAACACGCTAATTCATTCGAGTGAACTCGCATCATGCCGCTTACCCCACAGCGCCGCAGGCTGAAGCTCGCGTATCTCGTGAGCCATCCAATTCAGTATCAGACACCACTGCTGCGCCGTATCGCGCAGGAACCGGATATCGACCTCACGGTGCTCTTCGGCTCTGATTTTTCCGTGCGCGGCTACCGCGATGAAGGCTTCGGCGTAGACGTCAAATGGGATATCCCCCTGCTCGATGGATATCAGTACAAATTTCTCCCTGTCCTGCGCCATGCCACCTCCACCAGCATCACTCGCCCTATGAACTCAGGCATCTATTCGCATCTGCGCGGCGGCGGAGACAAGACCGATGTTCTCTGGGTCCACGGCTACTCCACGGTAAATGCCCTGCATGGTTTGCTCGCCGCAAAAGCCCTCGGAATTCCCACGCTGGTACGTTCCGACTCCACGTTGACCGACCGTCCTCGCAGCCTGCCCAGGCGCATCGTGAAACAAGCGTTCTTCGCCGGCCTGCGCCAGTTCGTCTCCGGCGCACTCTCGACCGGCGACCGCAACGATGCATACTGGCGGCACCACTTCGGCGCGAACTTTCCCGTCTTCCACATGCCCTATGCCGTGGACAATGATTTCTTCGCAACCCAGACCATGCTTGCCGCCACCACTCGCGCCGAATTACAGCAGGAGCTCGGGCTGGACCCAACGCGCCCCGTCATTCTTTTTGCCTCCAAGCTGCAAACGCGCAAGCTCTGCATCGATCTGCTCAACGCCTACATTCAGCTCTCGCCCGATGGCGTCACCGAACCACACCCCTACCTCCTTATTGTGGGAGACGGCGAAGAGCGCGCTGCGCTGGAAGCACGTGCTGCCGAGACGCGCTGGCAGAGCATCCGTTTTCTCGGCTTTCGCAATCAGAGTGAGCTTCCGCGCTTCTTCGATCTCTGCTCCGTCTTTGTTCTGCCGGCGCGGCACGAACCCTGGGGTCTTATCGTGAACGAAGTCATGGCAGCATCCCGCGCCGTCATCGTGACGGACGATGTAGGCTGCCAGGAAGATCTGGTACATGATGGCGTCACCGGCGGAGTCTACCCTGTCGGCAACGTCAATGCGCTGGCAGAAAAATTGCGCGCCGTGCTGGCTTCACCTGCGATTGCGGCAGAGATGGGTCGGCGTGGCTTCGAACGGATTCAACACTACAGCTTCGACGAGGATATCCGTGGCCTTCGCCTCGCTCTGTCCTCCCTCACAGGAAAGGCTCTCTCTTAGCATGCGCATTTTGCACGTCATTGACACGCTCGATCCCGCTGCCGGTGGCCCCGCCGAATCCGTGCGGCGCATTCTTGCCAGCTACACGGACATGGGCCACAGCGGCGAGGTCGTTACGCTGGACGATCCCACCGCGCCATTCCTTCATGAACTGCAATTTCCCGTCCATCCGCTCGGCCCTGTCAGCACCACCTACGGAGCCAATCCCCGCCTCATCCCCTGGCTGCGCGCCAACCGCCAGCGCTTCGATGGTGCCGTCTCGCACGGCCTGTGGACCTTCAACGGTTACGCCACGTGGAAAGCCTTCGCCGGCAAACTGCCCTACCTGATCTTTCCTCACGGCATGCTTGACCCTTACTTCAAACACGCCGACCGCCTGAAGCACCTCAAGAAGTGGATCTACTGGCTCGTGGCCCAATATTGGATCCTCCGCGCCGCGCACCGTGTTCTCTTCACCGCCACAGCGGAGGCACGCCTCGCGAAGCAGAGCTTCTGGCTCCATAGCTGGAAACCCACCGTCGTACCGTACGGAGCCAGCGGCCCAACAGGCGACCCGGATACCTACCGCGCCGCCTTCTTTGCGCAATATCCAACACTCGCTGGCAAGCCTTACCTGCTCTACCTCAGCCGCATCCATCCCAAAAAGGGCTGCGACCTCCTGATCGATGCCTTCGCCCAGATCGCCAATTCAGCGCCCGGTCTGCAACTCGTAATTGCCGGGCCGGATCAGGTCGGCTGGGTTGCCAAGCTTCAGGCGCGCGCCGCTGCCGTCGGCATCGCAGATCGCGTCCACTGGCCCGGCATGCTCCGCGGCGACCTGAAATGGGGCGCCTACTTCGGCAGCGAAGCCTTCATTCTGCCGTCACATCAGGAAAACTTCGGCATCGTCGTTGCCGAAGCGCTCGCCTGCGGCAAGCCCGCTCTGCTCGCGGACAAGGTCAATATCGCGGAAGACATCAAAGCCGCCGGTGCCGCCTTCGTCGAACCAGACACCGCGGATGGCACGCTCAATCTGCTCAACGCCTGGCTGCAAACCTCCCCCGCCGAGCGCGAACGCATGAGCGCCAATGCCCTCGCCTGCTTCCACGCGCACTATGATATGAGAGAGAACGCCAAGGCCACCATTCATATCTTTGAAGAGATCACCCAGGGAGCGCAGAGATAAGCATGCCCAGAGAGATTGGTTACAACGCGGCTGAAGCCCTCGAGCACACCGAGTCGGACCCCTATCGTCGCCCTGCGTTCAGCCTCGGCAACCGTCTGCGCCGCCTCTTCTGGAACATCTGCTGGCTCCTGTTCTTCCGCACCTCGCCCCGTCCCCTTTTCGAGTGGCGCGCCTTCCTTCTGCGCGCCTTCGGAGCAACCATCGGCCCGCACAGTCGTATCTATCCAGCCTGCAAAGTATGGGCCCCATGGAACCTCGTCTGCGCCGACCACGTCGCCGCCGGAGACGGCGTGGAAATCTACAATCCCGTCACCATCCAGCTGGGCTCGCACGTCATCCTCTCGCAGAACTGCTACCTCTGCGGAGCGACCCATGATTACAACGACCCCGTCTTTCCGCTCATCGCATATACCATGCGGCTGGATGCCCATACCTGGGTCTGCGCACGAGCATCCGTGGGGCCCGGCGTAAACATCGGTGAAGGTGCCGTGCTCGGCCTCGGCGCAGTTGCCACCCGCACACTCGAGCCGTGGGGCGTCTACTCCGGCAATCCCGCCGTGAAGGTCAAAGAGCGCGCCCGCACAGGAAACCTCGCATGACGCCAATCTCCATCCTGATTCTCACGCGCAACGAAGAGCAGGATATCGCTGCCTGCCTTGCCTCCGTTGCGTGGTCAGACGATATCCACGTCTTCGACTCCGAAAGCACGGACCGCACAGCCGAAATTGCCCGCGCCGCCGGAGCGCACGTCACCACGCGCACCTTCGACACCTACTCCGCACAGCGCAACGCCGCGCTCACCACGCTCCCCTTCAAGCACGACTGGATCTTCATCCTCGACGCCGACGAGCGCCCCACCGAACACCTCTCGCGCGAGATGGCGGTCGCCGTTGCCTCGTCCCCAGAATGCGTAGCCGCCTATCGTATTCGCCGCCGTGACTTCCTCTGGAACACCTGGCTCAAACACGCGCAGCTTTCGCCCTTCTACATCCGGCTCGTCCGCAAAGGCCGTGCGCGCTACGTCCGCGCCGTCAACGAAGCTATCGAAGTCGACGGCTCCATCGGCCAGTTCGATGCCCCCATGGATCACTACCCCTTTTCAAAAGGCATCTCGCACTGGGTCACAAAGCACAACGTCTACTCCACCATGGAGGCGCAGTTGCTTGCCTCCGGCGCCGCCACCGCCGATGCATCCCTGCGCACCGCCCTCTTCGGCCGCGACTTCCACCGCCGCCGCACCGCGCAGAAGGCCATCTTCTACAGCCTCCCCGGCCGCCCGCTGATCAAGTGGCTCTACATGATGTTTGTCCGTGGAGCCATCCTCGATGGTGCCGCCGGCACCACCTACGCCACCCTGCAATCCTTCTACGAATACCTCATCGAGCTTAAACGCAAAGAGCTTCTGCAGAAGCAGAAGCCCTAAACGTCGTCATCCACAACCCTAAACGTCGTCATCCTGAGCGCAACGAAGGATCCCTGTAGTTGCTTTTATCGCTGCACCACAGCCAACCCAAAGAAGGCCTTTTGCTCTTGTCGTTGTTTCAGTTTTGTCATTCTGAGCGCAGCGAAGAATCTCACAAGCCCACACCGCCGCCCAAAACAAAAGAGCAGCCGCCAAAGCGACTGCCCTTCTACTCCCTAATCCCTGTTCCCTACTCCCTGCCTCCCGGCACCACGCGCAGATCGCCGCCCGTCATCTGGTTTGGCTTCTCCAGCCCAAGCAGGCTCAGGATCGTCGGCGAAATATCGCGCAGCGAACCACCATCCCGCACGCCGATCTTCTTGCCCTCTTCCGTGATCAGAATAAACGGCACCGGGTTCGTCGTATGCGAAGTGTGCGGCCCGCCACTGACAGGATCAACCATCAGCTCAGCATTGCCATGGTCAGCCGTAACCAGCCACGATCCGCCCTTCTCCCGCAGCGCCTGATGAATCCGCCCCAGTTGCGCGTCCACCGTCTCCACAGCACGCACCGTCGGCTCCATCTTGCCTGAGTGCGCCACCATGTCGGCGTTCGCGAAGTTCACGATCACCACGTCGAACGCCGTATCGTTGATCGCCTTGATGACCTCGTTCGCAATGCCCTCGGCAGACATCTCCGGCGCCAGATCATACGTCGCCACCTTCTGAGAAGGCACCAACGCGCGATCTTCTCCCGGAAACGGCTTCTCGATGCCGCCGTTGAAGAAGTAAGTGACGTGCGCATACTTCTCCGTCTCTGCCACACGCAGATTGCGCAGGTTCGCCTGCGCCATCAGGTTCGCCAGCAGGTTGTCCATGCTCTCCGGCGGAATCACCACCGGCAGCTCGTACTTCGCGTCATACTGCGTCATGCAGACGTAATGCAGATTCGCCGGCGTGATGTTCAGCGGAATCTCCGCGTTCAGCTCTTCCGCCTTCGGCAGGTCCATGCCCGCGCTCTTGTTCAATCCGCTCTTGCGGGTCAACATGCGCGTTACCTGGCGCACGCGGTCCGCACGATAGTTGAAGCAGATGCAGGCGTCTTCATCCTGAATCAGCCCCACCGGTTTGCCGCTCGCATCCAGAACCGTAAACGGAATCACAAACTCATCCGTCACGCCGTTGTTGTAGCACTCCTTCACGCGAGCCACGGCGTCAGCATACGCACCGCCCTCGGGCACGCCCGTCACCATCGCGTCGAACGCCTTCTTTTCCTTCTCCCAGCGCAGATCGCGGTCCATCGCGAAATAACGTCCGCTCACGCTGGCCAGCTTGCCCACGCCGATCGTCTGCATGTCAGCCTGTAGCTCAGCCAGATACCCCGCACCCGATGCCGGCAGCGTATCGCGGCCATCCAGGAATGCATGCACAAACACCTTCGTCAGCCCCTCCTGCTTCGCCATCTTCAGCAACGCATTCAGGTGCCGCTGCTGCGAATGCACGCCGCCGTCAGACACCAGTCCCAGCAGATGCAGTGCGCGATTAGAATCGCGCGCCCAGTGCATCGCCTTCAGCAACACCGGGTCCTGATAGAACTCCCCCGTCATAATGGCGGCATCAATGCGCGTGATGTCCATGCGCACAATGCGTCCAGCGCCGAGGTTCAGATGGCCCACTTCGCTGTTTCCCATCTGCCCGTCCGGCAGACCGACAAAATGGTCACTCGCGCGGATCAGCGTGTTAGGAAACTCTGCAAGCAGTCTGTCGTAGTTTGGTTTGCGGGCTTGCGCAATGGCGTTGGCGGCAGTTTCGGCACGATAGCCCCAGCCGTCCAGGATGGTCAGTACAACAGGTCTTTTGCGGATACTCGGTGATGACATATTTACAGTTATACTAAACGCCTTGTCCGCCATGCTCTTCTCTCGTCTCCGCCGCATCACGCGCGATGGCTACTGGATTCCAGAGATAGACGGTCTGCGCTTCCTCTCTATCAGTCTCGTCTTTCTATTTCATCTCTTTACGACGCTTTCTGCTGTGACCTCTGTCACCGCCAACCACCCCGCCCTCTTTCTGCCCATTCGCAACGGTGCGCGCGGCGTGCCCGTCTTCTTCACCATCAGCGGCCTCGTGCTCGCGCTTCCCTTCGCCCGCCGCTATCTTGCCGCTGGCCAGCCCATCTCGCTCCGCAAATACTACCTCCGCCGCCTCACCCGGCTGGAGCCGCCATACATCCTCTGCGTCCTCGGCTGCACGCTGCTCTACATCGCCTGGCACCACAGCGCCGGCGGAACCCTGCCCCACCTCGCCGCCAGCCTCGTCTACCTGCACAACATCGTCTACGCCGCACCCAGCCAGGTAAACGGCGTGCTCTGGTCGCTGGAGATCGAGGTGCAGTTCTACCTCATCGCGCCAATGCTGATGCAGGTCTATCGCCTGCGCACCACGGCACTGCGCCGCGGTCTGCTCGTCGGCTTCACCCTCGCCTACCTGCTGGCCCAGCCGCACCTGCTCACCACCGTCAGAACGCAGTTCACCCTCCTCGGCTCGCTGCCCTATTTCCTAATGGGAATGCTCGCAGCCGACTTCCTCATCGCGGCACCAATGCGGGTGCCCCAGGTCTCGCTTCTGAGACCTGGGGCTTTGGACCACCACGACTTTGGGCCTTCACATCCCCACGATTCCGAGTCTTCACCTGACCCCAACTCCGGGTGCCCCATCTTCGCCACAGTTTCATCGTGGCTAAGGTGGGCATTCGCGCTACGCGCGAACCGCTCCCGCCCGATCCTGTCCCCGGAAATCTGGTTGCGCTGCCTCTGGGACATCGCCGGCCTCGCCGCCATCGCCGCCATCTTCCTCGGCCCCTACAGCGAGATGCAGGTGAACGCTCTGCTCCCCGCCAGCACCTTCTTGCTCTGCCTTGCCGCACTCCGTGGCGGTCTGCTGCGCCACATACTCTCCACCCAATGGATCGCCATCATCGGAGGCATGTGCTACTCCATCTACCTCTGGCACCTCATCCTGATCCGCGCCGTACTCACGCTCGCCCGCCACTGCATCATGCCCAGCCTCGGCTTCACCGCCAACTTCCTGATACAGTGCATCCTCACCGGCCTGCCCGTGCTTGCTCTCTGCACGCTCTTCTACCTGACTGTCGAGCGCCCCTGCATGAACCCCAACTGGCCCTCAAAGCTCATGGTTAAACTAGGACGCCGCCGCTCCGAGTCAACATCCCTCGACAGCGGCGGCGTTAGTTAGTTCCTGTCATTCTGAGTGCAGCGAAGAATCTCAAATGCCAATCACCCCACCACTCTGCGCGCCATGTGCCGGGTGGCCCATCCTTTGCAGTTTCATCGCAAAGGGTGGGTTATTCGCGCTACGCGCGAACCGCTCCCGCCCATCTCCATTCCGCGCAAAAACTAAAACCGAGTCATTCTGAGCGAAGCCGAAGAATCCAGAGGGTCTGTACCAATCCACGCCGCCAAAAAGCTTCCGCTGCACGAACCCACTCCACTGCTACCCAAAGACTTCCTCCCCGCACCACTGTCATTCGGAATCCCGCAAAGAATCTCAACTATTCAAAACTAGGACGCCGCCGCTCCGAGTCAACATCCCTCGACAGCGGCGGCGTCAGTTAGTTTCTGTCATTCTGACCCTTGAGCGTAGCGAAGGGGCAGAATCTGCTTCACCCAAATCAGCTATGCGCAGTTGATGGACTCAATCCCCAGATACTGCGATGCCTGCCCGAGCTCTTCCTCGATGCGCAGCAACTGGTTGTACTTCGCAATGCGGTCCGTACGCGAAGCCGAACCGGTCTTGATCTGGCCGCATCCGGTGCCCACTGCGAGGTCCGCAATGAACGTGTCTTCCGTCTCGCCCGAGCGGTGCGAAGCGATGGACGTGAACCCATAACGGCGGCCCAGCTCGATCGCGTCCAGCGTCTCCGTCAGTGTGCCGATCTGGTTCAGCTTGATCAGGATGGAGTTGCCCGCACCCTCGTCAATGCCGCGCTGCAGCAGCTGCGTGTTGGTCACGAACAGATCGTCGCCCACCAGCTGAATCTTATCGCCCAGCTTCTCGGTCAGCAGCTTCCAACCTTCCCAGTCGTTCTCAGCCAGGCCATCTTCCAGCGATACGATCGGATACTTGCTGACCCAATCCGAGTAGAAGTCCACCATCTCCGCTGCCGTCAGCTCGCGCTTGTCGCTCTTCTTGAAGACGTACTTGTTCTTGGCTGCGTCGAAGAACTCGCTCGATGCCGGATCCAGCGCAATGCAGATCTCCTCGCCCGGCTTGTAGCCCGCCTTCTCAATCGCTTCCAGAATCAGCTCAATCGCCTCATCGTTCGACTTCAGCGACGGCGCAAATCCACCCTCATCGCCGACTGCCGTGTTGTAACCCTTCTTCTTCAGCACACCCTTCAGCGTGTGGAATGTCTCCGCGCCCCAGCGCAGTGCCTCGCCAAACGTCTCCGCGCCCACCGGCATCACCATGAACTCCTGGAAGTCCACGTTGGAATCGGCATGTGCACCGCCGTTGATGATGTTCATCATCGGCGTCGGCAATACGCTTGCATTCACGCCGCCCAGGTACCGGTACAGCGGAAGCTTCAGCGCGCTGGCTGCGGCGCGGGCCGTCGCCATGGAAACCGCGAGCAGCGCATTCGCGCCCAGGCGGCCCTTGTTGTCCGTTCCATCGGCCTGGATCATCGTCGCATCCACCAGCCGCTGGTTCACCGCGTCAATGCCGGCCAGTTCAGGTGCCAGTACCGTCTCCACGTTCTCCACGGCCTGTAGTACGCCCTTGCCCTGGTAGACTTCCTTGTCGCCGTCACGCAGCTCCACAGCCTCATGCTCGCCGGTAGAAGCGCCGCTCGGTACCGCTGCGCGGCCCATTGCGCCGCCGGACAGGATTACATCAGCCTCTACGGTCGGGTTACCGCGAGAATCAAGAATTTCACGTGCGTGGATGGAAACAATCTCGGTCATATTTCTCCTGTTTGTTCGTTGAAGGTTGTTTGCCCCTGGCATCAGGATGCGATGCTGCATCCGTTCGTTGAGCCCGGGCCGGCGGTCGACGGCCACGTGGCCACCGTCTGCCTGCTGTATCGTCTGTACGATCTCTGCCATTGGAATAACGCCGTCCTGGTATGCTCCGGCGTGGTGCGCGCCGCTTTTTTGCGCTTATCGTCTTCGAATCAGCTCCATTTTAGCAAAGCAGGATTAACCTTCTGTGACGTAGGACACAACGCCTTTACTTGCCATACCGCTCTCCAGCCACAGATCCGGGTGCCCCATCTTCGCCGCGGCCTCATCGCGGCTAATCGGGGCCCCCGGCGAATGGCACTGGATTCGCCGGGGTGAGCTTGGGTGGGCATTCGCGAACGGGGTCCCCGGCGAACGGCATTTTGTTCGCTGGGGCAGGAAGCGAACCGCTCCCGCCCATCTCCCCTCAGCGCCAAACCTCCAACCGAGTCATTCTGACCCTCGAGCGCAGCGAAGGGCAAGAATCCAGACGCTCCCCACATCACCCATGCCGCCAAAAAGCTTCCGCTGCACGAAAGCTGACACCGGGTGCCCATCCTCACCGCAGTTCATCAGGATTGGATCGCAATCGGGGGCCCCGGCGAACGGCCTCTTGTTCGCTGGGTGGAGCAGCGGCGACGGCATTCACTTCCCCAGCCGTATTGCCATTGTCGATACCCTTCCCGCCAATTCTTTCCCACGGTCCAGCTCCGCGCCTTACGCTCAGAAAAGAGCTGCGCGCCCCGCTTCCAAAACCCCGGGCCCGCCCAGCCACTCAGGAGGCATGCACGATGACCCGACTCCACCTTTCCGCAAGCCTGTTGCCCGCCGCCGCGCTGGTTCTTCTTCTGCCAGCAGCCGCCTCGGCACAGACCGAACGCACCGGCGTCTCTCACCCGGACGAAGCCGTTGCCATCGCCGAGATGAAGCCCGCGGCTGCCCCCGTTGCAGCCCCAGCCAAACCCAGCGCCGCCATCACCGAATCGGGCTCCGCAATGATCCCCCATACGGCCATCCTGGATGCCGCCCCGGCCCCCGCAGACCCCGACGAAGACATCGTCACCTACGTCCCCTCCGCGCCCAATACACTGCCCGTTGGCACCATCATCAAGGTCCGCATGAGCCAGACCGTCTCCAGCAAGAGCACCCTCGCCGGCACCCCGTTCACCGCCACCATTGAAGAGCCCCTTGAGCGCGACGGCAAAGTGATCGTCCCCGCGGGCTCCGAACTCCAAGGCACAGTTGAAGATGTCCACGGCGGCGCACGCGTCTTCGGGCGTTCCTCACTGCGGCTGAAGACCGAATCCATCCTCCTGCCCGATGGCTCGCACTACGTAGTCCACGCCCAGGTCATCGATACCGACCAGTTCCGCAACAGCCAGATCGGCCCCGAGGGCGAAGTCATTGGCTCTGACCATGCCAAGCGCACCCTGGCCGTAGCCTCGCTCACCACAGGCTCCGCTGCTGCCGCTGGCGCCGTCTTTGGCGGCGTACCCGGCGCTCTGATCGGCGCAGGCGTTGGCGCGGGCGTCAGCACGGCCCAATGGCTGCGCCACGACCGCGAAACCACCCTGCCCGTCGAATCCAAAGTAACCTTCAGCCTGACCATTGCCATGCCCATGACCCCGCTTCGTTAGCGGCGTTTGTCTTTGCTGTACTTAGGCACAGGCCAAACCGCCTGTGCCTTTTCAATTTCGGCGCCTTTTTCAACAGGCAACCCTGACGGCCAGCCCGTGCATCGTACAAAAAGTCTTTGAAATCCAGGATGCTTCCCCTACGATGGCTAACACGATTAAATTTGCAGTCGCAGCAAAATTGAAATTATCCCAGGGCTCTGCGTCATAATGCCGTCTACCATCCTTCTGATTGACGATAATGCGATTCAGGCCGCCACCCGCCAGACGATCCTGCGGCGTGCCGGATACTTCGTTTACGCCGCCCTCAATCCCCTCCGGGCCCTCGAACAATTCCGCGAAAAGCAGTTTCCCGAAGAGATTGACCTCGTCATCACCGACCATCTCATGCCCGGCATGAACGGCGCTGAATTCGTGAGCGAGCTTCGCATCCTGTATCCGGATCTGCCAGTTCTCGTCATCAGCGGCCTCGAAGATGCGGAGATAGAGTACGAGGGGATGAACGTCACCTTCCGTCAAAAGCCCCTCCTGCCCGATGCCCTGCTGGCCAGCGTTCACACCCTCCTCCAAACAGGCAAGGTAGCCTCAGGCTGCTAACCATCTTTGCCTTAAATCCCCAAAATCATAAAAATCCCGTCATCACTGTTAAGTTTCTCCACCGCAGGCTCCCCGGTTGCAATGTGACTTCCGTCACACCTGGTGCGCCCCTGCCTTGCCGCACGCAATCCAACCTGCGAGAATCAATTCTGGTTCATTCATGACATCGCATCCCATGCCGGAATTCGGCAGCTTCACACTCATCCTCGCACTCGCGCTCTCCGCGTGGGCGCTCCTTGCGGGCACAATCGCCCTGTATCAGCTAGCCACCGGCAAACGCGGCCGCATTGAGCCCGAGCGCCTGCTTGAAACCGCGCGCCGTGCCAGTCTTGCCACGTTTGTCGCCGTCTCCTGCGCCGCATTCGCTCTGGTCTGGGCTGCGTTCACCGGCGACTACTCCGTCGCCTACATCTTGCACCACACCAATACGGCGCTGCCGGGAGCCTACAAGTTCTCCGCCCTCTGGTCCGGTCAGGAAGGCTCTCTTCTCCTCTGGGCCTGGCTGCTCACCGCCTACGGATTCGTGCTCTGCCTGCGCTATCGCGTCGATGCTCGTCTCACCGCCTACGCATCCACCATCATGGCGGCCATCCAGCTCTTCTTCCTCGCCCTGCTCTGCTTCGCGGCCTCGCCCTTCGCCATTCAGCCCGGCCCGCTGCAGCCAGACGGCTTCGGTCTGAACCCACTCCTCCAGTATCCCGAGATGGTCATCCATCCACCGCTGCTCTATCTCGGCTACGTCGGATTCTCCGTGCCCTTTGCCTTCGCGCTCGGCGCTCTGATGATGAAGTACCCCGGTGAGAAGTGGATTCGCATCACCCGCAACTGGACCATGGTCACCTGGCTCTTTCTCACCTGCGGCATCTTCCTCGGCGCTCACTGGGCCTACTCCGTCCTCGGCTGGGGCGGCTACTGGGGATGGGACCCCGTCGAAAACGCCTCCCTCATGCCCTGGCTCACCGGCACCGCCTTCCTGCACTCCTGCATGATGCAGGAGAAGCGCGGCATGATGAAGGTCTGGAACGTCTGGCTCATCTTCACCACCTTCCTGCTCTGCATCCTCGGCACACTGCTTACCCGCTCCGGCATCGTCAGTTCCGTACATGCCTTTGCGCAGTCTTCCATTGGAACGTGGTTCACCAGCTTCCTCATCATCGCCTTCGGCGTCTGCCTCTTCACCTTCTTCCGCCAGCGCGGCCACCTGAAGGCCGAGCACAAACTGGAGTCGCTCGTCTCCCGCGAATCCAGCTTTATGTTCAACAACCTCATCCTTCTGGTAGCCTGCTTCACCGTTCTCTGGGGAACGCTCTTCCCCGTGCTCAGCGAATACGTGACCGGCACCAAGGTCACCGTCGGCGCGCCATTCTACAATCGTGTCAACCTGCCCATCGGCCTCTTCCTGCTCTTCCTGACCGGAATCGGCCCCCTGCTGGCATGGCGCAGCACCTCGCTCAAGTCCATCCGCCGCAACTTCGTCCTTCCCGGCATCGCTGTGCTGGCCACGGCCATCGTTCTGATCGCCTGTGGAGTCCGTCCGTGGGGGCAGGACGTTGACGTCCAGTCCATCTGGTTCTCTCTGGTCTGCTTCTCGCTCAGCGCCGGCGTCATCACCGCCATCGCGGCAGAATTCCTCCGCGGCGCGCACGTCGTCCACATCCAGACCGGCAAGAACATCGTCAGCTCCATGATCCTGCTCACCCGCCGCAACACCCGCCGCTACGGCGGATACATCGTGCACTTCGGCGTGGTTGTCATCTTCATCGGCATCGCTGGCGGAGCATTCAACCAGTCCAAAGAGATGGAGATGGGCTTCGGCGACTCCATGCAGATCGGCAGCTACAAGATCGTCTGCCAGAGCTTCTCGCAGGATTCCAACCCCAACTTTGATACCGAGTTCGCTCTGCTGAACGTCTTCCACAACGGCAAGTTCGTCACGCAACTCAACCCCGAGCGCCGCTTCTACACCGCCAGCCAGCAGCCTTCCACCATCGTGGCAAACCACTCCACGCTGCAGCGCGACCTGTACACGATCTACGAAGGCCGCAACCCGGATACCGACCGCCCCATCATCAAGGTCTTCCTCAATCCTCTGATTGCCTGGATCTGGATCGGTGTCGCCATCATGGTCTTCGGCACCCTCGTAGCCCTGGTTCCGTCGCTTGTCCCCGGCACGGTTCCAGCCACACCCAAAGTTGCATCCGTACCAGCACCCGCTCCCATAGGTGGTGACTAATGCAAAAAAACTCTGTCATCCCGACCGAAGTGCAGCACAGCGCAACGCAGCGGAGGGATTTGCTTCTCGCCCATCGCCGCACAATACTCACCAACCGCAACGCTCTAGCCCTCACAAGCAACGACGCTCTTGCATTTTCTTTCGTTAAGGGCACGGCTTCAGCCGTGCCATCCAGCACCGCTGCCAGTGGGGCTTTAGCCCCTGAGGTACGCCTTTGAAACTGACCACCACAACTCGCCGCATCGCACAACTCGTCTTCATCTGCGCCCTCGCCTGTACCGCCCTGGGCGTCACCGACCGCTTCAACGACATCGGCCACAAGCTGATGTGCCCCTGCGGCTGCGCTCAGGTGCTGCTGGAGTGCAACCACGTCGGCTGCCAGGACTCTGAAAGAATGCGCGCCGAGCTCGCTGGCCAGATGAAAGACGGCCAGGGCGACCGTCCCATCCTGAACTTCTTCGTCGCCAAATACGGCCCCACCGTCCTCGCTGCCCCCATGCGTGGCGGCTTTGATAACGTCGCCTGGATCATGCCCTTCGCCGTGCTTCTATTGGCCATCGTCGGCACCTCGCTCCTCGTCCGCAAGTGGCGCGTCCGCACCGTCGCCGCGCCCACAGAAGCAGCCAGCGCCCCCCACGATCCCCTGCGCGAGAAGATTCGGAAAGAGACGGAATACTAATGTCCCAAACGATCACTACCCCATATCGGAACTGTCATCCATATAGGAACTGTCATTCTGAGCGCAGCGAAGAATCTGCTTTTCTTCCCTCTCGCCATATCACTCCCAGGAGCCACGCATGAGCCTCCTCGCAGCTGGTCTTCTCACCATCTTCATCTTCGCCTGGGTCTTCTGGCCAGAGAAGAATCCCTTCCACCAGCGCATCAAAACGCGCGTGGACTACCTGCGCGAGCGCAAGGAAGCCATCTACGAGAATCTCCGCGACCTCAGCTTTGAGTACAAGTCCGGCAAATACCCAGACGAAGACTACTCCGCCCAGCGCCTCGCCCTGGAAAACGAAGCCGCCGGAGTCATGGCGGAGATCAGCAC
>DASWOP010000221.1:0-7252 GCA_036404255.1 Acidobacteriaceae bacterium
GCCTAAGTTCTCTACCTACGTGGTGAAGAGCCTTCCCCTGCATGCCAACGATGCACTGACCGTGAACGGTACGCTCAAGGTCGGCACGACGGACACGGTCGTTGTGACGGCGGACCAACTGCAGATCAATCTTGAGAATGCATCGTCGCAGGGCCTGATCAGCGGCACACAGGTACGCGAACTGATCCTGAATAACCGCAACTACGAGCAGTTGCTGGCACTGCAGCCCGGCGTCGTCTATGGTGGCACATCGGACCAGCTTTACATTGGCAACTCCCTGCCCGGTGGCACGACCAATACGGTTTCATTTTCCGTGAACGGCCAGCGCAGCAGCACAAATAACTGGACAATTGACGGTGCGGACAACGTGGATCGCGGTTCCAACCTTACGCTGATCAACTTCCCCAGCGTGGATGCAATCTCTGAGTTCAAGACACTGCGCGGCACGTATTCGGCAGCCTATGGCCGTACTGCCAGCGCCCAGATCAATGTGATCACGCGCTCCGGCACCAACAGCCTGCATGGGTCGCTCTATGAGTTCTATCGCAACGATGTATTCAACGCGAACAATGCGTATTCGAAGTACAGCAAAGTTGCGCGCCCGGAACTCCGCTACCACGACTTTGGCGGCACCATCGGCGGTCCAGTCGTTATCCCCCATCTTTACGACGGCCGCGATAAGACGTTCTTCTTCTTCTCTGAAGAGATTCGCCGCGTTATTAGCGCCACAGCCATCGCCTCGATTGAGCCGTTTCCTAGCGAAATTGGCCTGGATGCGACTACTCCCGGCTACAACTTCTCCAGCGCAGTCTGTACCTCAGTGAACACGACCACAGGAGCCTGCAACACCGGCGCAACGGGTACCAGCATTACACCGGGCTCGGTTTCGCCCACCGCTTCTGCCTACATCAAGGATATCTTCTCCAAAATGCCGGCTCCGAACGCGGTCGGCACACAAGATCCCCATTACTATAACTACAATGCCAAGAGTACTTTCAACAACGAGCAGGAACTGGTACGCATTGACCACCAGCTAACGAGCAAGGCCAGCGTCTTCTATCGCTTTATTCACGACAGCCTGCCCACGAAGGAGGCGAACGGTCTCTTTACTAACACAGCCGGCCTGCCGGGTGCACAGACAACTTCCACGAAGTCGCCGGGCACTACGCACCTGGGGCATATTACTTACGTCCTCTCGCCGCGCTCCGTCATCGACTTCGGCTATGCGTACACCTCCGGATCCATTCTCAGCGTGCCGATCGGACTGAACGCTAAAGCGAATTCGCCGGACATCAATCCCGCGCTACCCTACGCATCAAGCCTTGGCATCGTTCCGGTCCTCAACTTTACGACCTCGGGCAGCACAAGCATCACCGGCGCCGGCGTCTATAACGATTACAGCAAGAACCACAATATCTTTGGCAGCTTCACCCGCACGTGGCGCCAGCACACCTTCACACTCGGCGCCAGCATCAACCACTACGAAAAGACGGAAAACAATACAACCGCCAACGCCGGCACTTTTACCTTCAATGGTGCGACCAACAAACCAAGCACTGCTACCACGATCCAGCAAGGCATTGCGAACTTCCTGCTGGGTGCCGCGAATGGTGGCTTTACCCAGCCGAATATTGCTGCCGTTCCGGATATGACCGAACTACAGGAAGAGGGCTTTATCCAGGACGACTGGAAGGTGTCGCGCCGGCTTACGGTGAACATCGGCGTACGCTACTCGCACTTCCTGCAGCCGGTCGACAACAATGGTCTACTGTCGAGCTTCCTGCCAAACTCGTATGTGGCCGCTAATGCACCGACCATTGATACGACGGGCAACCTCTGCACCTCGGCGGAAGTGGCAGCGATTACGCCAACCACGGCATTCTGCCCAGGCTCGACGACCCTGAAGCCGAACGCAAGCAATGATCTGTTGAATGGCATTATCCTCGGCAACTACACAGCGGCGAATCAACACTATTCGCCCTACGGCTCGCAGGTATCGCATACGGACAAGTTTAATTTCGCACCGCGTGCTGGTCTGGCGTGGGATGTATTCGGCAACGGGCGTACCTCGCTCCGCATGGGCTACGGTATGGCGTATGACGCATCGCTGCTTGGCATGTTTGAGCAGAACATCTTCGCCAACCCACCGTACGTAACTACCTCCACCTATGCATCGACGACCCTGGACAGCCCAGCGGGAGCCAATACCAGCCAGTATGTTCCGCCGACGCTGCAGGCTACGCCGGCTAACTATCACTCCCCCTACTCCCAGCAGTATTCACTGGACATCCAACAGCAGCTTGCGCACGATGTGATGCTGGATATCGGCTACTTCGGTTCGCATGACACCCACCTGCTGGGACGCGAAGACATCAATGAGCCCCGCCCCGGCGCGGCTATCACTGCTGGACTTGCGAATGCCACAACCGGCTACACCAGCTCTGCAAACTCGATGGTGCTGAACCAGATTCGTCCCTTCAAGGGATACGGCCCCATCAACTCGGTGCAGTCTATCTTCAACTCCAACTACAACTCGCTCCAGGTGCAGGTGCAGAAGCGGTTCGGACACGGATCGCTGATCAATGCGAACTACACCTGGTCTCGCGCCATGACCAATGCGCAGGCAGATCGCTCCGGCGCAGTACAAAATATTTACGATCTCTCCAAGGAGTGGGGACGGAGCCAGTATGACCGTCGCCATGTATTTGCCGCGGATGTGGTGTATCACCTCCCCTGGTTCTACGAGCAGAAGGGTCTCGTCGGCCATGTTCTCGGGGGATGGGAGTTCTCCGGCATCGCCGCGGTAAACTCCGGTCTTCCCTTTACCGCAACCACAAGCAGCTGGGACCCAGCGGGCCTTGGCTTTAGCGGCACCAGTATTGTGAGTGGACGTCCAGACCAGATCGCCGATCCGAACTCGACCCCGTCGGGCGGCGCACCGCAACATACCTTCCTGCACTTCTTCAATACTGCAGCCTTTGTACGTGCCCCCGCATGCACCGCAGCGGCCACCTGCCGGCCGGGTAATGCGAAGCAGGATGTGGTCGATGGGCCGGGATTCTTCCGTGTGGATGCGGGCCTGATCCGGAATTTCAAGGTGGGCAGCTACCTGAACTTCCAGTTCCGCGGCGAAGCATTCAACGTCTTCAACAAGGACAACTTCGCGAGCATCGGAACTGCTATCAATACGGCTTCAAGCTACGGCATGGTCACAGCAACACGCGATCCGCGCATCCTGCAGGTTGCACTCAAGGCCTCTTTCTAACCTGAACCACTTTTTACCGCGGCGGCTGCCCTTTGGCAGCCGCCGTTTTCTTTTCCGGCCCAGTGGGAAACCTGCTGCGGTAAAATAAATGGAGCACAGCCGGCTGTGCCCCTCGCGCTGCGCGAGGCCCCCGGGTTGGTGTTTGTGCCAGATTCTCAGCACTCGACAGTTTGCACCGCTATCCACGTTGTTCCAGAAGGAGTTTTCTTGTCCGAACATAACCGTATTCTCTTTACCTCGGAGTCCGTTACCGAAGGCCATCCTGATAAGATCGCCGATCAGATCTCTGACGCCATTCTGGATGCCTGCCTGGAGCAGGATCCCATGAGCCGCGTTGCCTGCGAGACCCTGACCTGCACGGGCCTGGTCGTCATCGCCGGCGAAATCACGACACAGGCGTATGTTGACTTCCAGACGATCGTTCGCCAGACCGTCTCCGGCATTGGCTATAACAATGCCGCCTACGGCTTCGACTCCAACACGTGTGCCGTGATCTCGACGATTAACAAGCAGTCCGGCGACATCGCCATGGGCGTGGATACCGGCGGGGCCGGCGACCAGGGCATGATGTTCGGCTATGCCACGAACGAGACACCGGAGTATATGCCGATGCCGATCTCGCTGGCGCACAAGCTGGCAGCGAAGCTGACCGAAGTCCGCAAGTCGGGCCTGCTTCCCTACCTCCGTCCGGACGGCAAATCGCAGGTCACGGTGGAGTATAACAAGGCCGGCAAGCCGATCCGCGTGGATGCGGTGGTGATCTCGACCCAGCATGCTGACGATGTGACCAACGAGCAGCTTCGCGCCGAGATCATGAAGCACGTGATCCAGGCTGTGATTCCCGCCGAGCTACTGGATGCCGACACCAAGTACCACATCAACCCGACGGGACGGTTCGTAATCGGCGGACCGATGGGAGACAGTGGTCTGACGGGCCGCAAGATCATCGTAGACACCTACGGTGGCATGGGCCGGCATGGTGGCGGCGCATTCAGCGGTAAGGACCCGACAAAGGTTGACCGCTCGGCCGCCTACATGGCGCGCTACGTGGCCAAAAACATTGTTGCCGCGGGCCTGGCAGATCGTGCCGAGGTGCAGCTTGCCTACGCGATTGGCGTGGCTGAGCCGGTGAGCGTGCGCGTGGATACATTCGGCACCGGCAAGGTGGATGACGATGCCATCGCCAAGGTAGTGCGCGACAACTTCAAACTGACGCCGAAGGGCATCATCGAGACACTGAACCTGCGCCGCCCCATCTACAAGCAGACTGCTGCCTACGGCCACTTTGGCCGCAGCGGCGAGAGCTTCACGTGGGAGAAGACGGACAAAGCCGAGGCCATCCGGACTCAGTCCGGACTCAAGGGCAAGCCGGAACTCGCTCACGCATAGTAGTACGCGTGGCGGTTCTGAAAAAGTACAACAAGGAAGAGGCGGGCCAAGCGGCTCGCCTTTTTCTTTTGCGGAAGACGCGGCTTGCCGTATCGTCAGACGATGGAGCCAATCGCCCCGCCTGTGTCCAGAAAGATTGCGCATGTGCTGGCGATGGGCTTTGCCTTTGCGCCGGTGGGGTTTATCTACGGCTTCATCAATACGGCGATGCCGATTTTGCTGTCGGCGCAGCATACGTCGGTCGCGGTGATGTCAAACGTCAGCGTGATTGCGTTTCTGCCGACGTCGCTTGCGTTCATCCTGTGCCCGATCCTGGATGTGCGGTTCACGCGGCGCACCTACATCCTTGCCATTGCGCTGCTGAGCGCAGTTTGCCTGGCCGCGGCGGTAATGGAGTATGAGCACATCATCGTGTTCACGGCGTTCGCAACGGTGGCGTGCGTTGGCGCGGTGATGTATGCCAATGCGCTGGGCGGCTGGCAGGTGGATGTGCTGCATTCGGATGACTTCGGCTGGCTGGGCGCGTGGACCAACATTGCGAATCTCGGAGCAGCCGGATGCTTTGGCTCGCTCTCGGTGCATATTATCCGCGCGCTTCCGCTGCCGGTGGCGGCGGGGCTGCTGGGCCTGGGGATACTGTTGCCGCTGGTGCTGCTGATCTGGCTGCCGGAGCCGGCAAGGCCGTGGCGCACGGCAAGCGAGACCTTCCATTCGCTCTTCCACGATATTTTTCTGCTGCTGCGGCAGAGGGCCTGTCTGCTGGGGCTGGCGGCGTTTCTGCTGCCGTGCGGTTCGTTCGCGCTGGCGAATCTTTTTTCCGGGCTGGGCAGGGATTTCAACGCGCCGGAGAGCGCGGTGGCCAACATCACGGGGATTGGCGTAGCGATAGCGTGCTCGCTGGGAACGCTGGTGGGCGGCGTGCTGTGCAGCAGATATTCGCGCGGCGTTGTGTATGTTTTGATGGGGATGGGCGGCGCGTTGTGCGCTCTCTTTATGATGCTGACGCCGCACACGATGCTCTTCTTCAGCACGGGGCTGCTGGCGTACAGCTTTGTGCAGGGCATCAGCTTTACGGCGTTCACTGCCTTTCTGCTGGACCTGACGGGCAAGAAGAATCCGCTGGCGGCGACGCAGATCGCGGTGCTGAACGCGGCGGTGAATGTGCCGATTCTCTACACCGCGTGGCTGGATGGCCATGTGCATGACCGTTTTGGATTGAACGCAATGTTCGCAATGGATGCCGGTGCAGCCATTGCAGCGGGCGCGATTTTACTGGTGTTATTCCGCAAATTCCACATCGGCAAGGGGCCGCTGACCCAACCCGATGCAGTGATTACCGCATCGTAAGAGAGAGTGCCAACTAGTGGGAGAGATATGTCCGCATGCTGATTCGTTCTGAGTTCGACATACAGTTTCAATTTCACGCACCGGTGGCAGTGATGGCAATGCTGCACCTGCATCCATCGCTGGACCCGCTGCTGCGTTCGCCGGACATTCTGCATGTGGATCTGATCAGCAACGAGGGAGTTACGCCTGTCCCCGCTGAAGGGTACATCGATTGCTTCGGCAATCGGTGCGAGCGGTTTCTTGCGCCCCAGGGGCTGATCCGGTTGAGCGGCAACAACACGATTGAGCAATCGGACTATGCCGATGAAGCGGGCTATGACGCGATCCAGCATTCGCCGGAGAATCTGCCCTCGGAGACGCTGCAGTTCCTGTTAAGCAGCCGCTATTGCCAGGTGGACCAGATGTCGCACGCGGCGACGGACCTGTTTGGAACGTGGCCGAAGGGATGGGCGCTGGCGTCGGCGATTCGCGACTGGGTACATAACCATGTACGGTTCGATTACGCGACGGCGCGCCCGACCAAGACGGCACTGGATGTTTTCACCGAGCGCGTGGGCGTGTGCCGCGACTTCCAGCACCTGGCGATCACGCTGACACGGGCGATGAATATTCCGGCGCGGTATGTGACCGGGCACCTGGGAGATATTCGCCATCCGGACTCCGGGCCGGGCGACTTCAGCGCGTGGTACCAGGTCTTTCTGGGCGGGCGGTGGTGGACGATGGATGCGCGGCACAACGATCCGCGCGTGGGCCGGGTGCTGATGGCTACGGGCCGCGATGCGACGGATGTGGCGCTGACGACAAGCTTTGGCACAGCGGACCTGAAGCACTTTGAAGTGACGAGCTATGAGATCTATCCGGATGGGTCACGGGTGCCGGTGCTGCCGGCGCTGAGTGGTGACGGTGCGCCTGTTTCGCCAGAGCCCACGGCCAACACGCCGGAGACGGATGAGCCGCAGGCGTTCAACGCGAACTGAAGCAGTTATTCCCTGCTGCAAGAATCGGAGTGTAGCGCGCTGCGCGCTGTTGGATGATACTGAGCATGAGCACAATGCCGGTGTCTTCTAAAATCTCCAACTCCAACATCCCCACGCTGCCGCCTGACGACGCCATTGCGCCGAAGATTGCGCAGGTGACGCGGCTGCTCGACGCAGGCGAAGGCGACCTGAGCCTGACTGCGCTTGCAGAGAGCGTGCAGCTTAGTCCATTCACGCTGCAGCGGGCATTCAAACGCATCCTTGGTGTCTCTCC
>DASWOP010000222.1:0-5110 GCA_036404255.1 Acidobacteriaceae bacterium
CCGCATGCACATGAAAACATACTCTGAATCATCCCCGTACCCCCTTTCCAGTCAAAATCGACGGATTGCCCCGGCACGCGAGCGCCTGCAGTCCGAAGCCCTGGTTTGGGCCTGGATTCTGACAGTGCTGCCGCTGACCGCTCTGATCACTGTGGTTCAAGCCGTAATTGCCTGGCAGAACGGCAGGATCCTCGGTTCCATCGAGATGCAGGGCGTCTTTCTCTGCATCGTTCTGGCCTGTCTCGTGGTGGAAATGCGCGCAGCCACCCCGGCCGCAGCCGCTGTGGGCGGCGTCATCTGCGTGACCATGACCATGGTCACATCCCTGATGTACACGCGTCTCACCCAGACGCTGCTGCCTCCACTCATCACCCTCTTCCTCCTTACCTTCGCAGCCACAAGCATTGGGCACACGCGCAAATTGAAGCTGGGGCTGGCGGAATCCAGACACGGCCGCGCGGTCAACCAGATCATCGCTAACCTCGGCGCATCCTCACTGTTGGCACTCATGCATCAGGTTACGGCTGTCGCCCCGCCCGCCTGCATCGCCATGCTGGCCGAAGCGACGGCAGACACCCTGGCTTCTGAACTTGGCCCTGTACTTCCCGGCCGCACCCTGTTGCTTACCTCGCTGCGGCGCGTTCCACGCGGCACAGACGGTGGTGTCAGCCTCGGTGGAACCCTGTGCGGCCTGGCTGGTGCAGCCATCGTCGTTACGATCGGAATCCGGTCGCTCGACCTTGGCATGAGAGAGGCCCAGTGCGCCTTCGGAGGCGCCATCGCAGGTTTTTTTGCGGACAGTCTCCTCGGCGCAACCCTGGAACGCTACGGCATCCTGGGCAACGATATGGTCAATTTCCTGTCAACGGTTGTGGCTGGCGTCGTGGCCATAGGCATTGGATTGCATCTCAACCTGTAAGCGTACGCAGCTAGATATCGGCCTTACCCTCAAGCCACTCGTGCAGCCAGTTCACGTGCAGATGCAGCCGCCACGCAGTGTAGCTCAGTATCTCGTGCATAATTCGCTTGCCCATGTCGAGGGAGCTGATGTGCCCCAGCGCCGGCCTCGGTGAAGGATAGGCATCCAGTCCCTGCGCCCGGCAGAGTTCGCGAATGCGGAAAAGATGCGTTGCATCGCTTACCACCACCACGCGATGCATGTGGTTCACCTCGGCAATGGCGGCCAGCCGCTGAGCCTGCTGCTCGGTGTCTACGCTCTCCGTCTCTGCGATAATGTGGTCATACGGCACGCCATTGGCCAGCAGGTAATCCCGGCCCACGGCACCCTCGGTATTGTTCCCGTCTTCCGCACCCGCACCGCCGCCAAGCGTGATGATAGTCGGTGCAATCTGCTCATGGTAGAGCGTCACCGCGTGGTCCAGCCGCGCGTGAAACACCGGCGATGGATGCCCGGCATACTCCGCCGCGCCAAAGACTGCGATCGCGTCCGCCGGCTGCGCCTGATTGTTCTTCGCCACCGTCTGAATCTCGTGATACACCCAGCCAAACCAGCCAAAAACCACAAGAATCAGCACCAGCAGCACGCGCCTCACCACGCGCCCAAAGCCTCCCGGCCCCTGCCGGTAGCGGTAGGGTTTGCGGCTGCTGGAGCGCGGTTTGCGTAACGTTTGTCGCATGTTGGTAGATGGAACAATCATGCTGATGTACGCCATCAAGTATAAAGCGCGCACATAGGCTGTGCACTTCCGGCTGTCACTAGCGATTCAGCGCAAGTGCGATCTCGTGCGTAGGCACAGCACCTTCGCGCAGGATCATCCATGATTTGCCGCCGCCGCTCAGGTCCACAATCGTCGTCGGCATAGCGCGTGCCGTTGGCCCGCCATCCACGATCAGCGGAATCTTGTCTCCCAGCTGTTCGCGGACACAGTTGGCAAACGTACACTCCGGCAACCCACGCAGGTTCGCCGAAGTCGCAGTAATCGGCAGTCCCAGCTTCTTCACAATGGCTCGTGGAATCTGGGCCTCGGGCACGCGCAATGCCACATTGCCGGTATTTGCCGTCACTCGCAGCGGCAGCTTGCTGCCCGCCTTCACGATGATGGTGAGCGGCCCCGGCCAGAAACGCTCCGCCAGCCGGTCAAATGCAGAATCGATATCCCGCGCCAGTTCGTACCCCTGGGTCGCATCTGCGATCAGCAGCGAAAGCGGTTTGTACCGCGCGCGCGTCTTGATCTCGTAGATCTGGTCTACCGCCCGTAGGTTCACCGGATCGACAGCCAGCCCATAAAACGTATCTGTGGGCAGGGCCACAACCATGCCACCCTGCAAACATCGGACGACGTGCTCTACAAGCTCCGGTTCCGGCTCATCAGGATGCAACCGCAGCACTTCCCCGATCAAATTTGCTCCCGCGCATCAACTGCGATGTGAAGTATCACGATTGTCAAAACTTAGCACACTGACGCTTTCGTCTCAAGCGGATGCGCACTTCAGCCTGCCTCGGCGTAAACTTTCCACATGCTCGAAGCGCCCATCATTACCAGCCAGCACAATGCCCGCGTCAAGGAACTCCGCGCCGCCTTCGCAGGAAATGCGCGTGATGGCCGTGTCGCAGTCGAAGGCGGTCACCTCGTGGCCGAGGCCCTGCGCAGCGGCGTCCGCAAAGGCACCCTCTTCCTGCACGAGAAGTCCACGCTGCCCAAGGCACCGCCTCCCGGCATCACCGTGGCCCGGCTCAGCAAGCCCATCTTCGACCGCGCCGTCGCCACCGAGGCGCCCCAGGGCATCGCCCTGCTCTTCACGCCAAACGTAGCGCCCGCGCGCCCCGGTGCCGAACTCATCCTCATCGCCGCCGGCCTGCAGGACCCCGGCAACATGGGCACCCTCGTCCGCTCGGCCGATGCCTTCGGCGCGACCCAGTGCATTACCACGTCAGACACCGTCAGCCCCTGGAACCAGAAAGCCATCCGTTCCTCCGCTGGCTCCATCTTCCGCATGCCCCTCGTCCTCGCGCAAAAACCCGCAGAGCTGGCCGATCTTAAGTCCCGCGGCGTCCGCATCTTTGCCGCCGTAAAAGACGGTGGCACCCCCTTCACCGCCGCCGACTTCACCCAGCCCTGCGCCGTCATGGTCGGCAACGAAGGTGCCGGTCTCTCCCCCGCCATGCTCGCCCTGGCCGATGAACTCGTCACTATCCCCTGCCCCGGCGCGGTCGAATCCCTCAACGCCGCCATCGCCGGCTCGCTCCTGCTCTACGAAGCATCTCGCCAGCGTGCCCTGCTGCCCGCCTCGCCCATCGCAAAAACAGCGGAGACCAACATCTCCTCCGAAGCTGCCGAAGCCTCCAGTGCGGGTGCCCCAGGTCTCGATTCTGAGACCTGGGTTCAGCCTACCCCTCCGACAGATCCTCTATCGCAATCTGAGCCCGAACCGGCCCACGAACCCGAATTCGTCGCCGATCATCCAATCTAGCCATGGGCCTCTTTGACGATTCCCCGTTAGCCGCCGCCACTCTGCCCGCCACTGCCCCCCTGGCGGAGCGCATGCGCCCGCGCACCCTGGCCGAGTTCACCGGGCAGGAGCACCTGCTCGGCCCCGGCAAGCCCCTGCGCGTCGAGATAGAGTCCGACGACTCCACCTCCATGATCTTCTGGGGGCCACCCGGCGTCGGCAAGACCACTCTCGCCAAGATCATCGCCCACGTCACCCAGGCCAGCTTCATTGAGTTCTCCGCAGTCATGTCCGGCATCAAGGAGATCAAGCAGGTCATGGTGGAAGCGGAGAAGGCCGCGGGCTTCGGCTCCCGCACCATCCTCTTCATCGATGAGATTCACCGCTTCAACAAGGCCCAGCAGGATGCCTTCCTGCCCTACGTCGAGCGCGGCACCATCCGCCTGATCGGTGCCACCACGGAGAACCCATCCTTCGAGATCAACGCCGCCCTGCTCTCCCGCTGCCGCGTCTACACCCTGGCCGCACTCTCGCAGGACCAGCTCCTCAGTCTCCTCCGCAATGCGCTCATCGACACAGACCGCGGCCTCGGCTCACTGAACCTCACTGCAGACGATGCCGCGCTCAATATGATCGCCAGCTACGCCAGCGGAGACGCGCGCTACTCCTACAACGCACTCGAAGTAGCCGCCCGCCTCACCGTCCAGCGCAAACAGACCGTCATCTCCGAAGAGATCGCCGGCTCCGCCCTGCAGCAGCGCGTCCTGCTCTATGACAAAAAGGGTGAGCAGCACTACGACGTCATCTCCGCCCTGCACAAATCCGTCCGCAACTCAGACGCCGACGCCTCGCTCTACTGGCTTGGCCGCATGTTTGCCTCCGGCGAAGACCCCATGTACATCGCCCGCCGCGTCGTCCGCATGGCCGTGGAAGACATCGGCCTGGCCGCGCCCGAAGCCCTCAACCTCTGCCTCTCCGCCCGCGACGCCATGCACTTCCTCGGGCCGCCGGAGGGCGATCTTGCCCTCGCGCAGGCCGTCGTCTACCTTGCCCTCGCACCCAAATCCAACGCCGTCTACACCGCCTACGGTGCAGTTCAGGGCGACATCCAGGCCACCGTGGCCGAGCCCGTCCCCCTGCATCTCCGCAACGCGCCCACCAAGCTGATGAAGGAACTCGACTACGGCAAAGGCTACCAGTACGCGCACGACGTAGAAGACCGCGTCGCCGACATGGAGTGTCTGCCGCCCTCGCTCGCCAAGCGCCGCTACTACCACCCCACCGACCAGGGCCGCGAAAAACTCCTCGCCCAGCGCATGCAGGAGATCGCCCGCATCCGCAGCAGCAAGAAGAGCGGTAAATAATCAAGAAGCGCGCTGCTAGCCGCAAGATTTATTTGTCGCAAAATTTTATTTGTAACAAAATTTATTTGTCATTCCGCTGCGCAGCGGCGGAATCTGCTTTCTTCCAAAGCGCCACGACTGCCCGTCAATCACCACGATTTGTCATTCTGAGCGCAGCGAAGAATTTCATCAGCTAATCCCGCCACGGCTCTGTCCGGCAACTACTGCCCGTACTTCACCGAACACCCATAAGGCTGCGTCACCGCCTTCGTCACCGGTCGTCCCGCCATCGCCTCCGTGAGCGCTTCACTCACATAATTCCGCGCGCCCTTCAGCGAATCCGGATCGGGCGTCGG
>DASWOP010000223.1:0-15839 GCA_036404255.1 Acidobacteriaceae bacterium
GCACGCTCAGAGCCTGTATAATGGAACTATCGCATCAAGTGTCGCGCCAGCACACTTGCCGTGGCGTTATGGTGTAACTGGTTAACACGTCGCCCTCTCAAGGCGAAGAGTCCGGGTTCGAGCCCCGGTAACGCTACCAAAATCTCTTATCAATGGTTTAAAGCCAATACTGCCGATCTACATTCAGCCTTTTAAAATCCAAATATCAAAAGTAAACTCAAAAATGGCCTTCGGGAACTCCCATGCCCCGGACTTATGAGAGCCTGTCGGCGGTGCCTGTACCCTCGGTGCGGGCATAACAGCCAATCCGGGCATACCCATATTTCGTGCTATTCGTGTTTTCTTCGCCGTACAATGTTGAAAGGAGCAAGCATGGATACGCAGATGTTTGTAGCGGTATGGGTTGAAAGATTTCAGCAGGCAGTTACTCCCATCATGGTGCGGGATGGCAACGTGATGCGGCTATGTGACCGGAGTGCGGTCATATGTGCATCGACGGTGAGCCGGGAGCTGACAATGGAATTGACATCGAACGCGCTCAGCTTTAAAGCTTTGGAAAAGCTTGAACGGCTACAAAGACATGGCTTCACCGTAATCCAAGTGCCTGACTGTTGGGCACATGAGGGAAATCGTCCATCAGGCTGGCGCGATCAGTTGGCGAATATGGCAATGGATCGTGCAATGGAATTACCGGATTCGCCAGATGTGGAGCAGCTTGCACCGTATGACGAAGTATTGGCTCATGAAGTGTTGACTATCATTGAGCGCGATTATCCACATTGGGTCAGCATTATTGATGTCAAACAGGCAATGACCGTGGAGCCAAGTGACAACGCTCTCATAACTGCGCTGGAAGCACTTTCGCATGAGAAGAAGATCGAAGGTGGTGAGCACTCAGGGCCAACGCGTAGACTACCGATCAACGTAGAATTGCGACCGACACCACAAGGACGCGACGAAGTGAGAGGGACTAACCAAAAGCCAACGTATACGGCTGTCATACACGGCGATCAGTACAACGCTCATGGCCCGGTTGGGGCAATAGGACGTGGGGCAGTAGGAACAATCAACTACCAACCGCAATGGGTAGCAATCCAAGATCAGGTGAACTTGCCTGCGCTTGCTATTGAACTGGAAGAGCTAAAGAGTCAGCTTCTACAAACCGCATCGTCAAGCGCTGACTTCGCACAAGTAGCATTGGTGGCTCAGGCTAAAGAACAAGCTGAAGCCAAAGACGGAAGCAAAATGCTAGAGACTTTATCCAAAGCTGGATCAGCGCTGTTAGGCGTTGCTAAAGAAGTTGGTACGGATATCGCAGCGAAGGTTATAACTACAGCGTTGGGTATTGAATCGTAGGCTTACCGTTCGGGGGCAAGCATTATGAAGCGAGCATTCATAGCAGTTGCAGCAAGCCTGATCGTCGTCACAGCATTAGTCGGAGCGCAACAAACCACACCTACGAAAGTAGACCCTGAGACGGCCAAAATCATGCGTGAGCAGGAACAGCGAATGATTGACGCGGCATCTAAGCCAGCCGAGACAATACCTGTTCAGCAGTGCAGCGCGGACACGCAAGCGTGGACAACCGATGGCTCAGACCGACAGACCACTATGATTGGTGCTGTCTTGATTATGGTCAATGGGCAGATTCGCTATATGCCAATGGGCGGCACGTCCCATGCAACGATGGGCGATCTTGTGATGCGTATTCATGAAATGAGCGTCTGCCAAACTTCAGACGCGGATTTTCAAAAGCAGTTTAATACATACGCCGTTTTGCAGAAGCACTATGAAGAAGAGCGTATGACGCGGTACATACTTTTTCTTTACAAGCACAATCTGATGGATCAATTCGTCAAAGAGGACGCTGCAGAGAATAAGTAGCCGGGTGCCCCATTCATCACGCAGCCTCATCGCGGGATGAGTGGGAAATCGTCGCGAAGCGGCGACGCTCCCGCCCATCTCCCCATCACCACCACCCTCAAACAGTGTCATCCTGAGCGCGCTGTTGCGCGAAGGATTCCGACGCTCCACACGTCACCCATACCGCCCTAAGCTTCCGCCGCACGGATGCGGGTGCCCAGCGCCTGCCCCGAGCGTAGCCGAATGGGTCTCGCTTCTGAGCCCTGGGACATCGTCGCGAAGCGGCGACGCTCCCGCCCAGCTCTCCTTCGTACCTAATATCAATCGAATCATTCTGAGCGGAGCCACAGGCGGAGTCGAAGAACCCAGACGTATCCCGCATCACCCATACCGCCAAAGAGTTTCCGCCGCACAAATGCCATCGCACATTCGCGCAACGCGCGAACTGGTCGGGATTAAGCCCCCGGCTTCAGCCGGGGGAAGCAGGGCTTGAGCCCTGCTGAAAACAAACCGCGCCGTCAGGCGCCTTCCGCTCTGCCGAAGGCCTGAGCATAGCCGTAGGCGAAGCGAATCCCAACTTCGCGCATCGCGCGAACCGCCCCCGCCCATCTCACCCGCGCAAAAATCTTAACAGTCTTCTCCTGCGTCGCGTCGTGCTCCGTGGGCTCCTAAACAGCCTCCACACTCTATCCAGGAATTCACCGGGATCTATCCAGGAGCTCACCGGGATCTATCCAGAAATTCACTGTACTGCGTCCTGGGCTCTCCCTGGCAAATCATCTTTTTTCAGCCAACTTTGGCGTGTTTTACGTCCCAATTCACTACAATTAATACAGGGAGTAAATTCTGGCTATTCACCTAACCCATTGCGAATGAAATATTTACCGATAAATATCCTGTTTTCAAATATTTAGCGGAAAGCGAGAAAGCTAAGTGATTGCAAACAAGATATTTAGTCTGAAGTAATGGGGAGGGGGTACAACCCCAGTCGAAGGAGCGGGAATCATACCCAATCAGCCCATCGAGGCTCAGGGAGAGACTCCAAATGAAGATTCGCAAATTGTCCACAATGGTCCTTGCAGGAGCCATGCTCTGCACCACGGCAGCCGCCTTCGCCCAGAACGATTCCGGCGCCAAACAGGACATGAAAAATGCAGGAAGTGAGACAAAAGACGCCGCGAAAGACGCTGGTCATGGCGTGAAGCAGGGCACAAAGAAGGCGTATCACAAGACCAAGAAGGGCACACACAAGGCAGCCAAAAAGGTCTCCGACAAGAGCAGCTAGCTTGCCCCTGAGAAGGGTAGCTTTTCCACTTCCGCAAAGGCCTGCTGGAATAACTGCATCTCTTTCGCCGTACCAACCGTAACCCGCACATGCGTCGGCCACGCCGGCCATGTGCGCCCAATATAGATATTCCGCTTGGCCATCTGCCTCACGAACTCGGCCCCGGGCCGCCGCACATCCACCATGAAGAAGTTCGCCTGCGAAGGAACCACGGCATACCCCTGGCCCTTGATCCAAGCCATCGTCGCATCGCGAATCCCTGCATTCAGCGCCTTGCGTGTGGGCACCAGCGTACTGTCCTGCAGGCTCTCTTCCGCCCCCACCACCCCCGGCAGCGGCAGTGGATTCATCCCATAGACCTGCAATTTTGCCAGCAGATCCGGACGTGCTACAGCGAACCCCATCCGTAGCCCCGCCATGCCATAGAGCTTTGAAAAGCTGCGCAGCACGATCACGTCGCGGTCGGCGATGGCGAAATCCAGCACCGTCTTCGAATCGCTGAAGTGGATATAGGCTTCGTCCACCACCACGACCGCATGGCGCGGCTTATGCTGCAGCAGCCAGAAGATGTCATCTCGTGTGGTGATGCTGCCGGTCGGGTTATTCGGATTGCAGATGTAGTAGCAGCCAGCGTTGGGATCGGTCTCCACCATGCGCCGCACATCATGCGCATAGTCGCTGCGCAGCGGAACATAGTGTACCGTCGCATTGGCAGCCGCAGCCGCCATCCCGGGCGCCTCGTATCCAGGATCGGCGCAGACCAGGCTGTGCGATGAGGAGGTAAATGCCAGCACCGCATACTGCAGCGGCTCGCTGGACCCGGCGTATAGCGCCAGATAGCCCTCTTTCAACCCCTCCAGGGCAGTCAACAGCTTGGCCAGTTCGACGGCGGCGTTGAACTCGTAGCGTCCGCAGCGTGCGCCCAATTCGTTGATCGCCTGCAGTGCCATGGAGCAGGGGCCCAGCGGGTTCTCATTCGCGTTGAGCAGCACCTTGCCGGTGCCGTCGATCTCCATCTGCTTGGTGAGTTGCGAAGCCCATGCCAGCTTCGCCTCCGTCATCATGGGGATGGCCGCAGTCACTGCTGCTGCTCCGCGCAGGAAATTGCGTCTGGTCAGGGCATTCGGCTGTCGCTGGAGCCAATTGTTCGCCATCCGGGTTTCCTCGGGCTTGCCGGGTTACTGATTTAACAAGGCGACGAATGTAAAGTTGCGGGGTCACTCGCCTGTTGCGTTGGATGCAGAATCAGCACTGGTGCATGGTCCGATCAGGATCGAGTAGGAGAGCAGCACCAATGCAATCCAGTATAGGTCGGCGCCTAGAAGATGCAATATCTGCATCCAGACCGGCGCCAGCAACAGCACATCAGCCACGCCCAGCGCGAACTGAATGGCTAGCAGCGCGGCCACAACCAGCGCGCCTCCGCGGAAGCCCCTGCGCAGTCCTGCCGCCAGAATCCACGCCACAAATATCGTTGCCACACAAGCCGCTGCCGGATGCACCCAGCGCAGCCGCAGCAGCAACGGCGCGTTGGTGGCAAAGTCCTGCGCCATGGCCTGCGCCAGCGTCGCGGAAGGGAAGAGCGTATCCCCCAGCGCCGCCAGCGAGCCGCTCACTCCGACCACAATCGTCGCAATCAATCCGCCCGAGACCCACCAGCGCGTCGCCTTGCCCGCCGTAACCCGTGGCCTGGCCACTCCCCGCTCCAGCAGGATCGCAGTCACAGTCAACGCCGCCATCAATAGCAGGGTATTGCTCAGATGGATGGAGAGCGCCACCACGCGGCCCAGCGAACGGTTGGTGGTCACATAGCCAAGCTTCACCAGCACGGCGCCCAGCAGCGCCTCATTCACCAGCAGCAGGGTCGTCACCACAGCGGCGATCCGTGCTCGGTGCCCCTTATCCGTGGCCAGAAAGACGCCGATCAGCACTGCGAGCACCAGCAGCGTGGCACCGCCGGTCATGCAGCGGTGCGTGAATTCAATAATGGTGGCGATACGCGGCGAGGTAGGGATCACCTGCCCATTGCACAGCGGCCAATGGTTGCCGCAGCCAGCGCCGGAGCCAGTGGCACGCACCATCGCGCCCCATAGGATGACCAGCACATTCCACGCCAGCGCCACCCATGCCAGCCAGCGGAGAGCCTTCCTCGGTCGTCGCAGTTCAGTGCTCATATCGGCAGGTGCTCCCACAGAGAGCGCTTATCCCTTCGCGAGTTGCGTTGCTCGCTGCGTGGCGCGTTTCACGGCCTTGATCAGCGTGACGCGCAGGCCGCCCTCTTCCAATTCCAGAATGCCGTCCACGGTGCAGCCCGCAGGCGTGGTCACAGCGTCCTTCAGCATGGCGGGGTGGTAGCCGGTCTCCAGTACCATGCGCGCGGAGCCGAACGTAGTTTGTGCGGCCAGCAGAGTGGCTACATCGCGCGGTAGCCCCACGTTCACGCCTGCCTCAGCCAGTGCTTCGATGATGATGTAGAGGAACGCCGGGCCGGAGCCGGAGAGGCCCGTTACCGCGTCCATATTCTTTTCTTCCACTACTACGGCGCGGCCCACGGTCTCAAAGATGCGGTGCGCAATCTTCATCTGCACGTCGCTTACATGCTTACCGCGGCAGTAGGCCGTCATGCCGGCAGAGAGCATCGCGGGGGTGTTGGGCATGGCTCGGATTACGGCCACATCTGTGCCGGCAAACTCTTCAATTGCTCCGGTTGTGACGGAGGCGGCGATGGACAGGATCAGCTTCTTCTCGGTGATAGAGGGCTTGATCTTCTCCATCAGCGGCCCTACCTGCAGTGGCTTTACGCCCAGAATGATGACGTCGGCAAACTTTGCCGCTGCCAGGTTGTCAGTCGTCACCTGCACGCCGTACTGCGCAGACAGGGCAACGGCGCGTTCAGGATGCTGCACCGTCGCAATAAGATTTTCCGCGGTGATCAGGTTGGTCTTCAGAAAGGCCTGTAGAAGGATGCCGCCCATCTTTCCCGCTCCCAGAATGGCAACGTGAAGATCGGGCAAGGTGGATGCAGGGCGGGGTGCTTCGTAGGTCGTGGTCGCTTCTTTGCTTGCTTTCATGGCTTCTTTCCAGTGCAGAATACTGCATTCAGAGTATCAAAGCGTGCGTCCGGTAGGAGTCGAAGTGCTTTTCAGACTGCCCGCGCAAGAATAATGGTCAGGTCATCCGGGAGTTCGGTATTGCCGACCCACTCCTGCACCGAACTGGTGATGATCTCGCCGATGCGTGGGAGCGGCTGATCGCGATGCTGTTGGAGCAGTTCGACGAGCTGCTGCTCGCCAAATTCACCGGATTCGTTCTCCGGCTCGGTCACGCCGTCGCTGAACGCAATGAATATATCGCCCGGTTGCATGGTGATGGTGGATTCGTCGTAGGTCGCACCATCAAAGAGTCCGACGACGGTGCCGGATGTCTCAAGGTGGCAGACTGTGCCATCGGCCCGCAGAATAATTGGCGGCAGATGGCCGGCATTGCAATACTTCAATTTGCGCGTTGCCGCGTCATAGCAGCCCAGGAACATGGTCGCGTACTTTTCCGGCGGAGTGCAGCGGAAAAGCTGATAGTTTAGGGTCGTCATCAGCATGCCCGGAGAAAGTTGCGATTGGACTGCCTCGCCTCCGCGGTAGTACATGCGGGGATCTCCATCGTAGAACGCTCCGAACTTTGGCTCAGGCGTCGAAACAATATCCGGCTCCAGGGAATAGGCACGAACGAAGGCATGAGTTGTGGCCATCAACAGTGCGGCAGAGATGCCTTTTCCGCTGATATCGCCTACTGCCAGCACAAGCCTGTCGTCGCCAAGGGAGATGAAGTCGTAGTAGTCGCCGCTTACGGAGCGTGCCGGCTGGCAGCAACCATACACTTCAAGCGAGGGAAGGGCTGTGAATGTATGCGGAAAGAGCAGGTCCTGCACTTCGCGCGCGATAGCCAGTTCGCTCTCCAGCCGCTGCTTCTCCTTCTGCTCGGCGACAAGATCGACCAGCGATTCCGTCATGGAGTTAAACGACTGCTCCAGCGACGCCATCTGGTCGCGATTGCGTATCTTGATGCGATGCGTAAGGTCGCCACGATTGACATACTCCGTAGCGCTATAGAGTTTTGCTACAGACCGGGTTATACTGCGGGACAATTGCAGGGCAATAAATAGCGCCACCAGTTCAATCAGGCCAAAGAAGATCGCCAGGGCGAGCAAACCGTTGCGCATGATCATCATTTTGTTCCCCAACGCGGCGAACAAGATGGCGTAAAGCTTCGATGGGCGGGTGGCGATACCGATCGCACCGGACTGTGTCTTGCCTGTCCCCCAGTCCACAACATGGAAAAGTGTGTAAAAGCGCAACGTCAGATCGAGCCGATTCGAAGGTGGCGGAATGCTTCCGGCAGTTATGTTCTGCCATGCGCTCAGAATACCTTCGGGAGCTGGAATCTCGAGGTCGCCTTTGAGGTGAGGGGCAATGATAGACACCAAGCCAAGATGGGAGGCCGTTGAATGAAGCCGCTCCGGTGTGAGAGGAAGATTTGAGATGACGGTAAGCCTTCTGCCGCCTTCATCGTAATGCTTCACGGCGCGCAAATGGAGGGTGTCTCGATCGGCAACAAAACCGTTGAAGTCTCCGCGTATACCCGCAGGAATTTTATCGGGATGGGCATTGAGAACAGCGCCGCTCGTGTTGAGTGTGAAACCCTTATCGTCTTGCCACACCGTGACGGTCCGTTGCTGAAAATCTTCAGCTGGATCCATAACGAGCTCTCCGGCAGTATGCGCGTCGAGCTTGCCGGAGCGCTGCAGCATGCTGAAATGCACAGCCAGCACATCATTGGCTGCTTCCAGGCGCTGCAACTTTGCCTGCAAGTCCGAAGTTGTAATGTAAGTGGCAAATTGCCCAGCAAATACGTAGCCAGCGATAGTCGCCATTAGTAACAGAAGCACAATGGGTATAACGCCGATGAAGATATAGGCGACGCCCAGCCGGTTGCGCAGTCTCCATAGCAGGCGCGATGGGGCCCAGCGAAAGATAAGTATTAAGCCGCAGAATACGAACACAAGGGCGATCAGCGTCGACCAGGCTTGCAGCTTCGATCCTGGCCCTGCACCCGTTATCCAGCGCAGGGCGAGGAGGAGGAGGCTCAGTGCGCCAGCCCACAAGGTGATGCGGCCCAGCTTTGTGCCTGGGTGCAACACTCGAGCGCCGACAGCGCGGAATTTAGGAACGTTGATCAAAATCGCAACACTCCTTTTGTTTACTGCACAGTCAAATCACGGCGAGAGGGAACCATACCGCGCTGTTAGGGTTTTTGTGCAGCGATCCACGCATCCACACGCTGTTCCAGCACATCCATGGGCAGCGCGCCGGAGTCCAGCACCAGGTCGTGGAAGGCCCGGATATCGAACTTTGCCCCCAACGCCTTCTGTGCCTTCGCACGCAGCTCCAGCAGCTTGAGCTGGCCCATCTTGTAACCCAGTGCCTGTGCCGGCATGGCGATGTAGCGGTCTACTTCGGCGTTGATGTCGAAATCACTCAGGGCAGAGTGCGCCTTGAAGTAATCCACCATCTGCTGCCGCGTCCAGTGTTGGTTATGGACGCCGGTATCGACAACCAGGCGGATGGCGCGCCAAATATCGGCATTCAATCTGCCGTAGTCATTGTACGGATCTTTATAGAAGCCAATGTCCTTGCCCAGCCGCTCCGAATACAGTCCCCAGCCCTCGGTGTAGGCGGTGTAGTACTCATACTTGCGGAAAGTTGGCAGACCTGTGAGCTCCTGCGCGATGGCGATCTGCAAGTGATGGCCGGGAATGCCTTCGTGATAGGAGATGACCTCTGCATCGGATAGCAGACGGTTTGCGAAGTCGTAGGTATTGATGTTCACACGGCCGGGACGCTTGCCGTCCGGCGTGCCTTGCTCATAGTAGGCGGGTGCCTGCTGCTTCTCCATGTAGGTGGGAATGGCCACTACCTCTAAGCCTGCCTTGGGAAGTGTGCCGAAGAGCTGCGGCAGCTTGGGCTGCATGCGCGCCAGATAGCCGCGATAGTTCTCCAGCACCTGCTCCCGGCTGGTTGGGTGCAGCTTGGGATCGGTCTTCATCGCGGCGTTCATCGCCTTGATGTCGCTATAGCCGAGCGATTTCGCGATGACCAGCATCTCGGCTTCATCGCGCTTCACTTCATCAAGCCCAATCTGGTGAATCTCTACGGGCGTCTTGGTGAGTGTTGTGCTCTGCTTCACCTTCCACGCGTAGTAGGCATCGCCGTCAGGCAACGCCCACACGCCGGGATCTTTGCGGCCCTGCTGCACATACTGTGCGCTCATGAATTTTGCCAGCCGCTGGTAGCTCGGAAGCACCTGCGTGCGGATGGTATCCAGTAAATCGTCTGTGATCTGTTTCTGCTGCGCCGGTGTCACGCCTTTAGGGAAATGCTTGAGCGGCAAAGCAAATGGCGTGTCCTCCGGCTTCTGCGCGGCGATGTTCTGCACCTGCGCCAGAGCCTTTTCCAGCAGGAAAGCTGGGGGGATACGCTTCTCATCCATGCCTAGCATCATGTTGGTCATGTTTTGCGAGAAGACGCGTGGTATCTGGTGCAGGCGAGCAATGTAGTGCGTGTAGTCGTCTGCGTTGTCGAAGGCCAGCTGCGGCACCAGCCTGGGAAGATCCAGGGGAAATCCGCCGAACTGTGTGAGCGGCATCTCCCACTCCTTGAAGTGCGCGCCTTCCTGTGCGTCGATCAGGTCGCGCAGCATCAGGCTGACGGAGAGTTTTTCCTGGTCGCTCAGTCCGGTCGTCTCAATCTGCGAAAGCTCCTGGATGTGTGTGCGGCCACGGGCAAGATCTCCGTTCATTGCTTCCACTGAGTAGTCATACAACTGATCGTCGTAGCGCTTATCGCCGAGAGTCGATGCAAACTCTGGATTGCGCTTGAGATTCTCCTCCCACATGCTGGCAAAGAGCGCGGAGAGTTCCTTGCTGCGAGCCTCGGCTGACGCGGGTACAGTCGCCTGCGCTGTAGCTACGGCCTGGCCAGGAGCAGGGCAGGTTGTGAGGGGTGAGATCAGGCTGGCGGCGACGAGGGTGGGAAGGAGGGTTCGGTAGATTCGCATAAGCAGTGACGCCAGTTTATACCGCGGGCTCCAGGTGATCCAATCCTGGAGCTCAATTCCGTTCGAGCATGCGGTAGAGCGTGGAGCGGCTGATGCCGAGCAGGTCCGCAGCTCGCAGTTTATTGCCGCCGCAGGCGTGCATCACCTGGTGCACGTGGCGATGCACCATCTCATCCAATCGCATCGGTAACTCCTCCTGCGGCCTTACCGTCGGTTGCTGCCAATCACTCCGTGGAGTGGAGAGCGGGGGCAGATCTTCCAGCCCGATGGTGCGCCCGGCGCAGCGCAGCACTGCACTCTCCAGCGCCTGTTGCAGTTCGCGGATATTCCCCGGCCACGCATATGCGGCCAGTGCCGAGAGTACGGCGGGTTCCAGGGTAATAATCGGTTTGCCGCGCAGTGCCGCAAAGTGGCGCGCAAAATGCCGGGCAAGCAGAAGGATGTCTCCGCCGCGGGTACGCAACGGCTGTATTTTGAACTCCACCAGCGCAATACGGTGGTAAAGGTCTTTGCGGAACATCCCCTCGGCGCACATCGCCTTCAGATCTCGGCTGGAGGTTGCGATCACGCGCGCATCCGCTGGTTGTGATGAGGTAAACCCTGAGCGACGCCGCTGCAGCACATGCAGCAGCCTCTCCTGTGTGGTGAGGGGCAGGTTGCCGATCTCATCCAGAAATAGTGTGCCGCCGTGCGCTGCAGCGAGTTTATCCACCGGTTCTGCGGCGGCTTCTGCATTGCACACTACGAATGGTCCATCCGCGCCGACGCTGAGCGAGTGCAGCGCACGCGCCACCAACTCTTTCCCTGTCCCTCGCTCACCCGTCACCAGTGCTGTCCGGAAGTACGGGCCAATGCGCTCCATCTGCGCCAGCAGTCTCTGCAATGGCGCACTGTTGCCTACCATGCCGTAGTGCATCTCAGGCCCGGATGACTCTTCAGGATGGGATAGTGCCAGCGGAATGAAGGTCTGCGCGTACATAGCGTACATCTTCCATCGGCAAAATATTGCATTGTTTGAGGTTGCGGCGCTGGAAACAAAAATGGCACCGGCCCTTTGCAGGGGGCGGCGCCATCTTGTAAACGTTTTTTTAAATCTTATGCGGTGGTTGGTGCGCAGTAGGTGTCAAATGCACGTGAGAGTTCTGCTGCAATCGCCGGGGCGGTGGAGGTTTCAATCGCCGAGCGCTGCATCAGATACACCAGCTTGCCATCGCGCAGAATGGCGATGGCGGGCGACGTGGGCGGATGTCCCTCGAAGTAGCCGCGTGCCTTATTCGTTGCTTCGGTGTCCTGACCGGCAAACACGGTAACGGCATGGTCCGGCTTGACTGTATTCTGCAGCGCCACGCGGACGCCGGGGCGCATCTTGCCTGCGGCGCAACCGCAGATCGAGTTCACCACAAGTAGTGTGGTGCCGGGCTTCGCTAACGCGTCGTCAACCTCTGCCGCGGTGCGTGCTTCGCTTAAGCCGGCGCGAGTCAACTCCTCGCGCATTGGAATCACCATAATCTCTGGATACATAAACGTTTCCTCCTGGGGAAGCGGTGGAAGGCCGCGTCTGCCTTTATTGTAATGGTTCGCGGGCCAAATGGCCCTCTGCACAGGCAAATCCTGATACCAGACAAGATGTATCCTCAAGCGGTGGAGATTCAAGAAAACATATCGCTTGCGCCCTACACCACCTTCGGCATCGGTGGTCCCGCGCGGCACTTTTGCGCTGTAACCAGTGAATCCGACCTGCTTGCTGCGCTGGACTTTGCCCAGAAATACAACTTGCCGCACTTCGTGCTGGGTGGCGGCAGTAATCTGCTTGTCTCAGACGAGTGCTACGAGGGTCTTGTGTTGCATATGCAGATCATGGGTGTAGCTGCTCATCCGCAAGGTGATTTTGCCCTCTATGATGTCGGTGCTGGCGAAGATTGGGACGGTTTTGTGTACCGGGCCGTGCAAGATAACTGTGCAGGGGTGGAGTGTCTGGCTGGTATTCCCGGAACTGTTGGCGGCACGCCCGTGCAGAATGTTGGGGCATACGGGCAGGATGTGGCGGAGACTATCGCCTCCGTTCGCGCATATGACACCGAGGCAGCGGCGTTTGTGGAACTCGCTGCGACAGATTGCGACTTCCGCTATCGTCAAAGTCTCTTCAATACCACTGAAATTGGCCGCTATATTGTCACCCGCGTGCGTTTTGCGTTGCGCTCGGGCGGCGCGCCGCAGCTCCGTTACGCCGACCTGCAGAGGCGTTTTCCAGCCAGCGGTTCCACGCCCTCACTGCCGGAGGTCTACGACGCCGTGCGTGCTATTCGCCAGACGAAGGGCATGCTGCTCGTTGAAAATGATCCTGACACGTGCAGTGCAGGATCTTTCTTCAAGAATCCGATAGTGGAAGAGAGTGTAGTCGCTCGCGTCGCCTCGGAGCTCGGAATAGAGCCAAATGCTGTTCCTCACTATCCTGCGGGTGAAGGCCACGTGAAGATTCCGGCGGCATGGCTGCTGGAGCAAGTAGGCTTTCACAAGGGATTCGCCATGGGCAGCGCCGGCATTTCATCGCGGCATACGCTTGCTCTTATCAACCGGGGCGGTGCCATGGCAGTGGATATCCATGCTCTGCGCGATGAAATTATCCACACCATTGTGGAACGTTTCGGCATCCGGCTGAAGCAGGAGCCCGTAGAGTTGCGGAGTTAGCTCTAGGTTTGCGGCTCATCCAGCAGCATCTTCAACATCTCTTCACGTTGCTCAGCCAAGACGGTGCGGGCATCGCCCTGCACGGTCACGCGTCCGCCATGGATGGCGGTTACCTCGGCATTCAGCGCGAAGACTTCGCTTACATCATGCGTAACAGAGAGCACTGGCGTCGGGTTTGCCGCAAGATAGCTGCCCAGGCCGTCCAGCAACGCAGCCCGCAGTGCCATCTCCAGTCCGGCAAACGGCTCATCTAGCAGTAGCAGCTTTGGCGCAGGCGCCAGCGCGCGTGCCAGCAGAACGCGCTGTACCTCGCCGCCGGAGAGCTCCTGCGGACGCCGCCCGCTCAGGTGAGCAGCATGCAGCATCTCCAGAACTTCCGCGCATCGCTTCCGGCCATCGGCCATCGACCGCACGCCGAAGCGCACATTTTCCAACACAGTCAGGTGAGGGAAGAGCACGCTCCGCTGGCCCACATAACCGATGCCGCGATGATGTGGCGGCACGAAGAGTCCTGTTGCGGTATCCGTCCACCGGGTGCCGCAGAATACGATGCGCGCCGTCTGCGGCCGCAGCAGCCCTGCGATTGCGCGCAGTACCGTGCTCTTGCCCGCGCCCGATGGTCCAAACAGAACCGACCAGGGCTGCGTCAGGGTGAATTGCAATTCGATATCCGCGTCGGCGCGGGCGGTATGCCCGGGCCCGCAAAAACTATGTCTCAGCCGCACTGCGAGCAGTGTGTCAGACAAGGCTGCCCCCGTCCCGCGCCGGCCCGGCGTTGCGAATCCCGCGCCGGAGGTAGAGCGCCAGCAGCGCCGCAAAGGCGCACGTCATCAGCAGGAGCGCGGTACGGTTCGCCTGTGCGTAATCAAACTCCTGTACGTGGTCATATAGCGCAATGGATATGGTGCGAGTCACGCCGGGAATGTTGCCGCCAATCATCAAAACCACGCCAAACTCGCCCACCGTGTGCATGAACGCAAGCACTGCGCTGGTTACCAGCGCTGGCCGCGCAAGCGGAAGAGCTACGGTAAAAAATGCTCGCGCAGGTGATGCACCCAGCAGCGCGGCATCTTCCAGTGCTGCAGTGCTCAGCGTGCGGAAGCCAGCCGTGAGCGGCTGCACCGCAAAAGGAAAGCTGTATATCACCGAGCCAATAACCAACCCGGTGAAGGTAAATGCCAGTGGATGACCGAAGATCGCACTCAGCCCCCGGCCGATCGCCGTGTTAGGCCCCAGCATCACCAGCAGGTAGAATCCCAGCACCGTTGGGGGCAACAGCAGCGGCAGCGCGCTCAGTGCTTCTGCGGCAGGGCGCAGTCTGCTTGGCGTCCGCGCTAACCACCATGAAAGCGGCAGCGCAATCGCCATCAGAATCAGTGTGGTAGTGGCTGCCAGCCGCAGCGTGAGCAGAAGTGCCTGTAGGTCCATCGGCTACTGGTCCTTGGAGGTAAGCCCGAATTGGGCAAACTGCGCCTGAATCGGGCCGCTCAGCACGTACTCCAGAAAGCGGCGGCCTTCTGCGGGGTGTGCTGCTTTGCGCATCACAACGGCACATTGCCGGATCTCGGGATACTGGCTGTCCGGGATGACTACGTAAGTTCCGGTCTGCGTCATGCGAGCGGATTTCGCCAGCGTAAGTGAGATAAACGCGAGCTGGCTGTTCCCGGTATCTGCGTATTCAGCGGCTTGTGCCACATTCTCCGCCTGCACAAAGTGTGGCACTACTTTTTCGTAGACATGCAGATGCTTCATCGCGGCCACTGCCGCCATCCCGTAGGGTGCTGTCAGCGGATTGGCCACGGCCACGCTTTTGAGCGCAGGATTGGTCAGTGCAGTCAGTGTGAGTGGCTGAAAAGGGCCATCCTTCCGCTCCCACAGCACCAGAGTACCCTTGGCGTAGAGGATGGGCGCGGGGGTATCTGTCAGGTTGGCAGCCACTACCCGCTCGGCAAAGCTGTAGTCCGCAGAGAAGAAGACCTCGGTCGGCGCACCGTTGATAATCTGCGCTGCCAGGCTGGAAGACGATCCGTAGGAGACTGCGACGTGAATGCCGGTCTCTTTCTCAAAGCCAGCCGCAATGAGCGGCATCACCGGTTGCAGATCGGCAGCTGCGGCTACATGGATGGTGACGGAACCGGCTGCTGGCTTTTGCTGTGCAAGGGCGGTTCCGGGCAATACGCAGAGCATTGCGAGAGAAAACATTGCAAGAACATATCGGATTTGGAACGCACGGGTGTCCATAACAGAAACTATACGGTAGTTTAAAAGAGAGCCGATATGAACGTCAGAACCCATCACCTCCGCTGCATTGGCTGCGGAACCGTTATTCCCGGAGAAGAAGCCCGCAGTGACTTCCGCTGCCCACTCTGCAACGAGCTCTATGAGGTCCAGTATGCATGGAGCGAGGGTGCCGTTACTCCACCGGGCACCGCCGCAGCTAATCTGCCGAATCCAAACGCCCTGCGCTGGCTGTGGCAGGAGCGTAAGAACTCCACCGCGCCTGCCGATCAGAGCGGCGTCTGGCGATTCCGCGACCTTTTTCCCATCCTGAACGACATGACCCGCCCCGTCACGCTGCGTGAGGGTAATACTCCGCTCTACGAACTACCGCGCTGCGCCAAGGTGGCCGGGGTGGATCGCCTGCTGGCTAAGCATCAGGGCATGAATCCCACAGGGTCATTCAAAGACACTGGTATGACGGCTGCGCTCTCCGTTGCGAACGAGCGCGGTTTTGAGTGGGTAGCCTGTGCCTCTACAGGGAATACCTCCGCCGCGATGGCGGCCTATGCTGCTCGCGCAGGCCTGCGTTCCGCCGTCTTCATCCCAGATGGCAAAATCGCCTGGGGCAAGCTGGCTCAGTCCATGGACTACGGTGCGCTGACGATCCAACTCA
>DASWOP010000224.1:0-9631 GCA_036404255.1 Acidobacteriaceae bacterium
TCCGCATCGGCTACTTCCCCAACATCACCCATTCGCAGGCGCTCGTCGGCCAGGCCAATGGCCAGTTCCAGAAGGACTTTGGCAGCTCTGCAAACATCCAGTGGATACAGTTCAATGCCGGTCCCTCTGTAATTGAAGCGCTCTACGCCGGAGCAGTCGATATTGCCTACATTGGCCCCAGCCCGACCATCAGCGGCTACGTCAAATCCAACGGAGAAGCCCTGCGCGTCATCGCCGGGTCTGCCTCTGGAGCCGCCTCGCTTGTCGTCCGCAACGGTGCGAACATCAACAGCATTAATGATTTTCACGGCAAGAGCATCGCGACTCCGCAACTGGGCAACACCCAGGACGTCGCTCTCCGTGAGTGGCTCGCCGGACACGGCTTCAAGACCATCGACAAAGGCGGCGACGTCCGCGTACAGCCCACAGAAAACCCTGACCAGCTCACACTGTTCCTGAAGGGCCAGCTCGATGCAGCCTGGGCACCAGAGCCCTGGGCAACGCGGTTGGTACATGATGGCGGCGGTCGCATCTTCCTGGACGAGCGTGACCTGTGGCCAAACAAGCAGTTCGTTGCCGCGCATGTGATTGTCAGCACGAAATTTCTCAATGCTCACCCCGACCTGGTAAAGCAATTCCTGCGGACCCACGTGGCGGTCACTGACTGGATCAACGCCCATCCGGCTGAAGCCAAGACATTGCTCAACCAGCAGATTCAAAAGTCCACCGGCAAAGCGCTGCCTCCGGTTATCCTGAATGAGGCGTACTCGCGGCTCGCCGTGACCTACGACCCCTTGGCATCGTCGCTGTATACCTCGGCGCAGCACTCAGTGGATGCAGGGTTTTTGCGTAAATTGCCCGACCTTTCGCATCTATATGACCTAACGCTCCTGAACCAGGTTCTGGTGGAGCAGAAGAAGAAACCAATTAAATGAGCCTTTCCCAACCGCTCGCAGCAGAACCGCTGCGTATCGTTACTCCGAAAACTGCTCCCCGCCGTCGCATCCCGACCAGCGCCAACATCGCGCTGGTCGGGGTGGAGCAGTCCTTCGCCACCCGTCAGGGCCCTCGGCTCCTGGCGCTGGATAACATCAATCTCGATATCGCAGCCGGCGAGTTCGTCTGTATCGTCGGTCCGTCCGGCTGCGGTAAGACCTCCCTGCTTTCGCTCATCGCCGGCCTTGCCTTCCCCTCCCGTGGCGAGGTCCAGCTCAACACCCAGCGCATCACAGGTCCCGGCACCGACCGCATTCTCATCTTTCAGGAGCACGGGCTCTTCCCCTGGCTCACCGCCGGCCAGAACGTCGAGTTCGGCATGAAGATGAACGGCATGAAGAAGGCCGAGCGCCGCCAGCGCGTGAAGCACTACCTGCAGCTGGTAAAACTCGAACAGTTTGAAGATAGCTATATACATCAACTCTCCGGCGGCATGCGCCAGCGCGTTGCCATCGCCCGTGCACTCGCCACCGATCCCGCCATTCTGCTCATGGACGAACCCTTCGCCGCCCTCGACGCCCAGACCCGAGACATGCTCCACGACGAACTGGAGCGCATCTGGCTCGAAACCGGATGTACCATCGTCTTCGTCACCCACAATATTCGTGAATCCGTCCGCCTGGGTGATCGCGTCATCCTCATGACCTATCGCCCCGGACGCATCAAGGCTGAGTTCAAAATTGACATGCCCCGCCCACGTCAAATCGAAGACGCCAATGTCGCCCAACTCTCCGCCCACATCCTTTCCGAGATGCGCTCCGAGATCGACAAGTCGGTACAGGCGGAGTACGCGCGATGAACAAGCTTGCTAAAAACATCCTCTTCTACGCCCTCCTGCTTGGCGCTTGGTACGGTATCGCGCGCTCCCACATCTGGCCGCCCTACCTTATCCCCGCACCCGGCGATGTCTACACCGCACTGCACGACGGCTTCAAAGACGGCAGCATCTGGATCGGCATCCGCATCAGCATGCAGCGGGTCATCATCGGCTACGTCGTCTCCGTGATACTCGGCTTCTTTCTCGGCCTTGGCATCTCGACCAGCAAATTCCTGGAAGACACCCTCGGCCGCCTGCTGACCAGCCTGCAATCCCTGCCCAGCATCTGCTGGCTGCCGCTCGCCATCCTCTGGTTCGGCCTCACGGACAAAGCGATCTACTTCGTCATCATCATGGGCTCGCTCTTCTCCATCACCATGAGCATGGAATCCAGCCGCGCGGCCATCCCGCGGATCATCCCCATGGCCGGCCGCAATCTCGGCGCCAAGGGGCTGAAGCTCTTCTGGTACGTTCTGCTGCCCGCCAGCCTGCCCCATCTGATCTCCGGGCTCAAACAGGGCTGGGCCTTTGCCTGGCGCGCCCTCATCTCAGCCGAAATGATCATCATCTCGCTCGGCCTCGGCCAGCTTTTGATGACAGGTCGCGACCTGAACGATATGAGCCAGGTTGTAGCCATTCTGCTCGTCATTCTGGTGCTTGGATGGGCCATTGACGCCCTGGTCTTCCGCACCGTGGAACGAAAAGTCGCCCGCCGCTGGGGCCTGAATGTCCCCGCCTAGCTGGACTCCCCCCTCCCAAAGAGCGAAACTGTTAGAACGATTGAGAATTGCAGCATCCCCAGGGGTGCTGCAATCATCTCTTTAAAGGACGAGGACTGATTCTGAACGGAATAACATCCAAACCTGGGATTATCGCAGGCGCCTTGCTTGGCCTATGGCTGAGCGGATCTGCCCTGTCCGCACAGAGCGCAGCCACGTTTGTGGTGCCCAGCTATGCCTCCTCCAACGTCCAGCTCACCACCAGCTCCGCGCAGAATCCGCTCTACGGCAGCGTTTCTGCCCCGCCGGTAACCGCAACCGCCATCCAGCTCACGCTGACGGACGCCGTAAACCGCGGTCTGGACCACAATCTGGCGATTGCGCTCGCGCTGCAGACCCAGCGTTCGGACGCCGGTCAGATCTCCTCCGCTTTCAGCGCCCTGATGCCGTACATGACGGCGCAGGCACAGACCGGGACCCAATCCATCAGCCTGGCAGCCATGGGCTTCAAGACCTCAGTCCTCAATTCGCTTGGAAGCGCCCTGAATCTCCCCGCCGGCACGGTAATCCCCTCTATCGTCAAGGTAGATACCACCGGCGCCCAACTGAATCTCTCGCAGCCGGTCTTCAACCTCCAGGCCATCGAATACTATCGCGCCGCCAAAGCCTACGCCCGCGTCTCTGAATTGGATACGCTCAATACCCGCGGCAATGTCGTGCTTCTGGTCGGCGCTGCCTATCTGCAGACACTGGCTGCTGCCGCCCAGTTGCAGAACGAGCAGGCTCTTCTCCGCTCCGACGAGACTGCACTGAACCAGGCCCGTGACTCCCACGCCACCGGAGTCGCCACCAATCTGGATGAGTTGCGCGCCCGCGTGCAATACCAGCGCCGCCAGCAGGCCGTGGTCACGGCAGAGAACACCTTCGCGAAGGACAAGATGGGCCTGAACCGCATGATCGGCCTCGCCGCCGACCAGCCCATCGAACTCGTCGACACCGCCCCCTATGCCGATCTGGCCATGCTGCCGCTCGACCAGGCCAAGCAGACCGCCTACGAGCATCGCAAAGATTACATCAGCCTGCATGCGCAGGTACGCACCGCGGAGCTCCTGCGCAAAGCCGCAAAATACGAGCGCGCGCCTACCGTCTCCATCGGTGGCTACTATGGTGTGCTCGGCCAGACCCACGGCCTGTATCACGGCGTCTTCAACGCGCAGGGCAGCATCAGTATCCCCGTCTTCCACGAGGCCCAGTTCCGTGGCGACCGCGAAGTCGCAGACGCGCAGCTTTCACGTCTGAGCGCGCAGATCGCCGACCTGGAAGTAACCATCGAATCGCAGTTACGCTCCAGTATGCTGGATGTGCAGGCAACCGCGCAGCTCGTCAAAGTGGCCCGCAGCAACGTAGATCTTGCCGCCCAGGAGCTGGCCGATAGCAATGACCGCTTCCGCGCCGGCGTGGAAGATAATCTCCCCGTCGTACAGGCTGAAGCAACACTGGCCGGCGCACAGACCCAGCTCGTGAACTCCCTCTACCAATACAATCAGGCCAAGCTCAACCTCGCGCGCAATACCGGCATCATCGAATCGCAGTATCAGGCGTTCCTCGGCCGATAGCGCGGCATCTACTCCTTCGAGTAGTACCCGAACCGCGTCTGGATCTGCAGGCTCTTGTCCTTCGTCTTCAAAAGAATCTTGCGGTAACCCGGCTTGGCATTGCTCCGCGCAGGTGTGTAGGCCAGCGTGTACTGCATCCGCATCTCTTCCGCGATATTGGCATAGATCGCCTCCAGCGGCGTTGCCTTCGATACCTCATACGCATGCCCACCGGTCGTAGTAGAGAGAAGCTCCAGCACATTCGCGCCATTCAGCTTTGTATTCTTGTTGAACGCAAGATGCGGTGCTCCGGCAAAGTGCGGTGGGTCCTTCACGCCACCACGATTCGTGTAGAGAATCGTATAGATAACGGTGTCGGCCTGCTGCGCTGCTTCAATGGCCGCCGCCAGTGACTTCTGGCTGCCCCAGTCCTCGCCGTCAGACAGAATGACCAGTGCTTTGCGGCCACTCAGTTGCTTTGAAACCATGTTAGACACCACAACGATGGCATCGTAGAGTAGCGTCCCCGGTGCTTCTTTCCCCTTGATGCTCTCGCCCGTTGGGTCGCGGAACGCGCGCTGGGGTTCATGTGCCTCTTCCAGCCGCTCCACGCCCACGCGCAGCTTGTCGCGCGATTCAGTTGGCGGCTGTAGCATGGTCACCGCCGTATCGAATCGCACCAGAAAAGCCGTGTCTCCCTGCTTTCGCAGCATCTCCTGGAAGAAGACATTGCTCGCCTCATGCTCTTTGGCAACAAAGTCCCTGACGCTGCCGCTCATGTCCACCAGCAGTCCAAGCGTTAGCGGACGGTCTTTCTCCAGATCGAAATACCGTATCTTCTGCGGCTGGCCGTCTTCAAACAGCGCAAAATCATCCCGCGTCAGCGATTGCATCAGCTCGTTCTTGCTATTGCGCACCGTCACCGGCAGCAGGACGATGTGCGATTTCACCTTGAATGTAGGCTGCGGCTCGTTCTGGGCCCGGCCATTCTGCGCTGCCCCGAAGAAGCTGCAGACCGCAGCAACAACCAATAACACTCGTTGCATAGACTCCTCTGCGATAAATCTCCTGCGCTGCAACTCTATCCACTCACCTCCTGCATTGACCAGCAAATAAGCCCGTCTTGCATGCTGACAAAGAAAGCTGTCTTGCATCGTGGAATAGTTGCGCAAACCCCTGCAATCCAGCAGCATTAAGAAGAATGTCGGATGACTCCTCTAAAAATACGCTGGTAGCCTCCGCTGCCCAGGCCTTTCGTTCGCGCGATTTCCGCCTCTACCAGCTTGCCCGCCTCGTCGGAGTCATCGGAGCAGAGGCGCAATCGGTCGCCGTTGCCTGGCTCGTCTACCAGCTCACACATAGTCCGCTCATGCTCGGCCTCACCGGCCTCGCCCTCTTTCTTCCCGGTCTGTTCTTCGTTCTCCCCGCCGGCCACACTGCGGACCGTTACGACCGCCGCATGATCATCCTCGCCTGCTACACCCTCCAGTGCATCTCCTCGGCGCTGCTCTTCTGGTTCTCCTACTTCGGCACGCGCCACATCTTCTCTATCTATGCTGTGCTCTTCCTCATCGGCATCAGCCGCGCCTTCAGCGGTCCCGCCAGCTCCGCCATGGTCCCGCAGCTCGTGCCCAAAGACGACTTTGTAAATGCGGTCACCTGGGGAGCCACCACCTACCAGATCGCGAACATGTCCGGCCCCGCCATCGGCGGCCTGCTCTTCACCCTCCCACTCAGCGGAAGCCTCGCCCACATGCGTGGCGCACCTGTGGTCTTTCTCTTCACCGTATGCACCATGGCGATGTTCATCGGCCTCATCGCCTCCCTCCACGTCCGCCCCGGCGTGGCCGATAGCCGTGCCTTCTCCCTCCGCACCGTCTTTGCCGGCCTGCGTTATGTGTGGAGCACTAAGCTTCTTCTCGGCTCGCTCTCGCTGGATCTCTTCGCCGTCCTGCTCGGTGGCGCGGTCAACCTCATGCCGATCTTCGCCAGCGAAATCCTGCACTGCGGCCCATCGGGTCTCGGTCTGCTTCGCGCCATGCCCTCCGTCGGCGCTCTTCTGGTCTCCATCACCCTCGCCTTCCACCCCGTCAAAAAGCGAGCCGGCGCGCTGATGCTCACCTGCGTCGGCATCTTCGGAGCCAGCACCATCCTCTTCGGCCTCTCCCGCTCTCTTCCCCTCGCCCTGTTCGCCCTCTTCATCATCGGGGCCAGCGACATGATCAGCGTCGTCATCCGCGGTTCGCTACTGCAACTGGCAACCCCGCCAGAGATGCGCGGCCGCGTCAGCGCGGTGAACTGGATCTTCATTGGCGCATCCAACGAATTCGGTGAATTTGAAAGCGGCGTCACCGCCTACTGGTGGGGAGCCGTCCGCGCCGTAGTGATCGGCGGCATCGGTTCGCTCGTAGTCACCGGCCTCTGGAGCGTTCTATTTCCCCAACTGCGTCGCGCCGATAAGCTAACCGTCGAGTCGCTCCGGGCCACCACCACCCAGTCGAGCCAGGAACCAATCGATTAAACCCATCACCCCATAAATTCTTGTCATCCTGAGCGCAGCGAAGAATCTCAAAAGCTCACGTCGCCACCACTCTGGGGCCCCATCTTAGCGACGGCTTTATCGTCGCTAAGATGGTATAAGCGTCGCGAACGGGGTCCCCGGCGAACATGCGCTTTGTTCATTGGGGTGGAACGCGCGAACCGCTCCCGCCCATCTCCCCGCCATCGCCAAATTCCAACCGAGTCATTCTGAGCGAAGCCGAAGGCGGAGTCGAAGGCGGAGTCGAAGAATCCAGAAGGTCTACGCGTCACCCACGCCGCACACAGCTTCCAGCCACGACTTCCTCTCATTGCGCCCCATCCCTTCACCGAGTCATTCTGAGCGAAGCGCAGCGCAGCCGAAGAATCCAGACGCTCCCCACGTCCCCCATACCGCCAAAGAGCTTCCGCTGCGCAAATGCCCGTGGCGATCCGGTTAATCCGTCATCTTCCCCGTCTTGGACCCGTAAAAACGTACATAAGTTCACACGGACACCCCAGACAATTGGCCGGTTGGCCCACCATCGAATCCAAAATTTGTTTCTAATCCCCACGATCCGTTCATCCGTTCAATCCGTGCTGAGCTTTTCGCCTGAGCGAAGCCGAAGAATCCAGACGAACCCCAGCGCAGCACCCACACCGCCTCAAGCTTCCGCCGTACGTCCCTCATACGGCCTCATACCCATCCATGCGCTGTCCACGAGTTCACCGTGACTCATCCATAACCCATCCAGGCGTTCACCGTGCGAACACCGTGCGAACTTAGGTTTTTCAGACAACTTTGGCGTACTTTCCCATCCAATTCACTACAATTAACTACAGGAGTAACTTTTCTCACGCACTGGAAGTACACACTAACCCCTTGCGAATGAAATATTTACCCGTAAATACTTTGTTTTGAAATATTTAGCGAAAGTCAACCAACCTAAGCAACTGAAAATAAGATATTTAGCATTTAAGGTGGGGAGGGGGTATCCCTCCAGAATTCATACTGATAGAGGTTCCGCAATGGAGAATGCCCGCAAGATCGCCCTTGGTTTTACGCTCCTCTTCGCCATCATCGCCGGAATTCGCGTCTACCTGATCCATCGCGAGCGCGTGGAAGCCGCGCATCCTGCAACCGCACCCGAAGTTGCCCACTACAAGATCACTGACGACGATATCGTTCAGCTACGGCAGCTCTATCCCGCTTCCATGAAGGATGCGAAGAGCCTGAACGGCAAGTCCATCTGGGTCAATGCAGGCGGCCAGATTCAGGCCTATCCCTACACCGGCCACATCGACTTCGTACATCCCGACAGCTTCCTGCTCGGCGCCGATGAACTGCGCGTCAAGGACTTCATCACGGCCGCAGCGCCCGCCTCCGCCGCCATCCGCATCCCCCGCGGCAACAAGCAGATCTACGTGATCTTCACCCGCCCGGCAGATGCTACGAAGCAGCTTGCCGCGCCCATCGGCTTCATCGACGCGGACGGCTACACCTTCTACCTCGACACCATGTTCTACTACGACGACCCCCACACCCTCTACAAGTGGCCGCAACCAGTCTGGGACGCCATCACCCGGCACGAGGCCACCCCGGGTATGGACGAGCGCCAGGCAGGCCTCGCCCTCGGCCAGATCTCGAAGAGCGACACCATGGATCTGGGGCAATCGCACCGTGACCTATTACAACCTTGGAAAATCGTTCGCCGTCACCTTTGAACACAGCAAAGCAACCAGCATTAAACCTGCACAATTTTGAGTGCAATCAGCCCGTATTGCGCAGCCCGGCTGATATGCCGTTGATCGTGGAAGCAATCGCGCGGTTCATCGCATCCGTGTCTTCACCCGCGCGCTTGCGGCGAATCAGCTCCACCTGGATCAGGCTCAGCGGATCGACGTAAGGATTACGCAGCCGGATAGAACGCGCCAGCACCTGGTTATTTTGCATCAACTCGGTCTGCCCGGTGACGGCAAGCAGCATGATGCGCGTGCGGTTGAACTCCGTCTCCAGCTTGCTGAAGACGCGGTCGCGCAGCGCAGCATCTTCCACCAGCGATGCATAGAGCTTTGCGATGCCGAAATCCGACTTCGCCAGCGCCATCTCAACATTGCGGATGATGTCGAGCATGAGCGGGAAACTCTTCGTCATGACGCGCAGCTTTTCCAGCCCGCCCGGCCGCGCGGCAAACTGCTCCAGCGCGTGCCCCACGCCGAACCATGCCGGCACCAGGTGTCGGCTCTGCATCCACCCAAAAACCCACGGAATCGCGCGCAGATCGGCAAAAGTTCGCTTACCCGTACGCCGTGCCGGTCGCGAGCCAATGCGTGCATGCTCCAGCTCCGCCATGGGCGTGCCCTGCTCGAAGTACACAAAGACCTCAGGGTCATCGATGATCTGCTCGCGGTAGAACTGGTAAGAGCTCTCTGACAACTCCTCCAGTGCGGCTTCCCACTCCGGCAGCAACTCGCCAGTCAGGCATGCAGGATTGTCGCTGCCAGCCTGCAGCTTCTGGTCAGGACGAGCCATAGCATCCAGCGAGGCTGCAATCATCAGCTCAAGGTTGCGCTCTGCCAGCACCACGTCAGAGTACTTCCAGTTCAGCACCTCGCCCTGCTCGGTAATGCGGATTTCCCCATTGAAGGAATCCAGCGGCTGCGCAAAGATGGCGCGATGCGTGGGCCCGCCGCCGCGCCCCACCGTTCCCCCGCGCCCATGGAAGAGCCTCAGCCCTACATTGCACTCTCGCGCCACGGTATGCAGCGCACGATGCGCCTTGTAAATCTCCCACGTACTGGCAATCATGCCGCCATCCTTATTGGAATCGGAGTAGCCAAGCATCACCTCCTGCTTGCGTCCCCAGGACTCCAGCAGCGGCTCATAGGCCTTCGATGTCCACAGTTTGCGGCAAATGTCGGGCGCGTTGCGCAGATCTTCTATCGACTCGAAGAGCGGCGCGGGCATCAGGCCGGGATCATCCCCC
>DASWOP010000225.1:0-15723 GCA_036404255.1 Acidobacteriaceae bacterium
TTCTTCGATGTTCGCGAAGACACGGCCTTCGCCGGTGGCGCCAACCTTGACCTTTGTGAGGTAGTAGATGCCGAGGACGAGATCCTGCGTGGGCACCGTGATGGGCTGGCCGCTGGCGGGCGAGAGGATGTTGTGCGAGGCGAGCATGAGAACGCTGGCTTCGACCTGAGCCTCTGGCGAGAGCGGGATATGAACAGCCATCTGATCGCCATCGAAATCGGCGTTGAAGGCGGTGCAGACGAGCGGATGAATCTTGATCGCCTTGCCTTCGACGAGCACCGGCTCAAACGCCTGGATGCCGAGGCGATGGAGGGTAGGAGCGCGGTTTAGCAGGACCGGATGATCCTTGATGACCTCTTCGAGGATGTCCCAGACGATGGGCTCCTGCATCTCAACCATCTCTTTGGCCTGCTTGATGGTGGTGCAGTGGCCGGTCTGTTCGAGACGGTGATAGATGAAGGGCTTGAAGAGCTCGAGCGCCATCTTCTTAGGCAGGCCGCACTGGTGCAGCTTGAGCTCAGGACCGACGACGATGACAGAACGACCGGAGTAATCGACGCGCTTGCCGAGAAGATTCTGGCGGAAGCGGCCCTGCTTACCCTTGAGGGTGTCAGAGAGCGACTTGAGCGGACGGTTGTTTGCACCGCGCAGGACGCGGCCACGACGACCGTTATCGAACAGGGCGTCTACAGCCTCCTGCAGCATGCGCTTTTCGTTGCGCACGATGACTTCGGGGGCGTGGAGGTCCATCAGCTTCTTCAACCGGTTGTTGCGGTTGATGACGCGGCGATAGAGGTCGTTCAGATCGGATGTGGCGAAACGGCCGCCGTCCAGTGGCACGAGGGGGCGAAGCTCTGGCGGGATCACGGGGATCACGTCGAGGATCATCCACTGCGGCTTGTTGTTGGACTTGCGGAAGGCTTCGACGACCTTGAGGCGCTTGGAATACTTGAGCTTCTTCTGCAGTGAGGTCTCGGTCTTCATGCGCTCGCGAAGCTCGATAGAGAGCTCCTGAATCTCAACGCGCTTGAGGAGTTCCTTGATTGCCTCAGCACCCATCATGGCTTTGAAGCCGGAGACGCGGTACTGCAGGTCGAGCTCGCGGAAGCGGGCCTCGTCCTTGATGATCTCGCGCTCCTTGACGGGCGCATCGCCGGGATCGACCACAACGTAGGACTCGAAGTAGAGGACAGCTTCAAGCTCACGCAGGGAGATATCGAGCAGGTGGCCGATGCGCGAGGGCAGGCCCTTGAAGAACCAGACGTGCGAGCAGGGCGAAGCGAGCTCGATGTGGCCGAGGCGCTCGCGGCGGACCTTGGAGAGAGTGACTTCAACGCCGCACTTGTCGCAGATGACGCCGCGGTGCTTCATGCGCTTGTACTTGCCGCAGAGACACTCCCAGTCGGTCACGGGGCCAAAGATGCGCGCGCAAAAGAGGCCGTCGCGCTCTGGCTTGAAGGTGCGGTAGTTGATGGTCTCAGGCTTGGTGACTTCACCATGCGACCACGAGCGGATTTTTTCCGGCGACGCCAGCTGGATGCGAATCGCGTCAAAGTCGGTAATGGGGCCGGTCAGTTCAAATGGGCTGGAGCGAAACATATCGGTTGTCTCCTGGCAGTTATTGTTGCGGGCTGCCCGTTGCTTCTGTTTGTCTTCCGTGCAGCGCTTGGTCTGCTGCGTTCGAATCTAAAATTTGCTCTCAACCGTCATCCTGCTATTCGATCCTTCCCCTTCGCTATCGCTCGAGGGTCAGGATGACGGCTGAGGCGGTTAGTCAGCGGCGGCGATTGCGGGGAGCGGAACTTTCAGCTCTTTACCGTCAACCTGCTTGATGAGTTCAACGTCAAGGCAGAGCGACTGCAGCTCGCGGATGAGAACGTTAAAGCTCTCCGGCACGCCGGGTTCGATGGCAGCTTCGCCCTTGACGATGGCCTCGTAGATCTTGGTACGGCCGTATACGTCATCGGACTTGGCAGTGAGCAGCTCCTGCAGGATGTAGGCGGCACCGTATGCTTCCAATGCCCACACTTCCATCTCACCGAAGCGCTGTCCACCGAACTGCGCCTTGCCGCCCAGCGGCTGCTGGGTGATGAGGGAGTACGGCCCGATCGAGCGCGCGTGGATCTTGTCGTCCACCAGATGCGAGAGCTTGAGCATGTAGATGTAGCCGACGGTAACAGGCTGTTCGAAGGGAACACCGGTCATGCCGTCGTACATCTTGCTCTTGCCGGAGGAGGGGAGGCCGGCGGCTGCGAGCAGCGCCTTGATCTCTTCCTCACGTGCGCCATCGAATACCGCGGTACCGAACCAGATGCCACGCTTCATACCGGCGGCGACGCGAATGATCTGGTCGTCGTCCAGTTCAAGCAGCTGGTTGAGTGCGGCAGTTCCAGCGAAGCGCGCCTTGAGCAGCTCGCGAACCTCGGATGCTTTCTCATAGGTAGCGGCGATTTCAGCAATCTGCTTGCCGAGTTCGTGCGCTGCCCAACCGAGATGGGTCTCGAGGATCTGACCGACGTTCATACGAGAAGGAACACCGAGGGGATTGAGAACAATCTCAACCGGTGTGCCGTCGGGCAGGTAGGGCATGTCCTCTTCAGGCAGGATGCGCGAGACGACGCCCTTGTTGCCGTGACGGCCGGCCATCTTATCGCCAACGGAGAGCTTGCGCTTCATGGCGATGTAGACCTTGACCATCTTGATGACGCCGGGCGCGAGTTCATCGCCCTTCTGCAGCTTGCCGATCTTGTCGTTGGTGATCTTGCGCAAGACGTCAATCTGGCGCGAGGTCATCTCTTCAATCTCGTCAATCTGCTCGTTGACGCGCGGGTCCTTGTCAGCGTAGCGAATACGCTTGAGGTTACGCGTGGAGATCAGCTCGATGGTGTCGCGATCGAGAACCGCATCCTTCACGAGGAGGCGCTTGTTGGTGCGCTCGTCGTGCAGGTCGGCCAGAACGATCTGACTGCCGAGGATGCCCTCAAGACGCTTGAGGCGCTCGTCGGTGAGAATACGAATCTCGTCGGCAAGGTTGCGCTCCAGCTTCTCAATCTGCTCGGCTTCAATCAGCTTGGCGCGCTCGTCCTTCTCCTGACCCTTGCGGGAGAAGATGCGGACGTCAACGACAGTTCCCTCGATACCCGGAGGGCACGTGAGTGAAGCATCGCGCACGTCGCCGGCCTTTTCACCGAAGATGGCGCGGAGGAGCTTCTCTTCCGGCGTGAGCTGGGTTTCGCCCTTGGGCGTTACCTTGCCAACCAGAATATCGTTGTGGCCAATCTTGGCGCCGATGCGAACGATGCCCGACTCGTCAAGATCACGCAGAGCGTGTTCGGAGACGTTGGGGATATCGCGGGTGATCTCTTCCGGCCCGAGCTTGGTGTCGCGCGACTCGATCTCGAACTCTTCGATGTGGATGGAGGTGTAGTAATCCTCTTTGACCACCTTCTCCGAGATCAGGATCGCGTCCTCAAAGTTGTAACCGCGCCATGGCATGAACGCTACCAGAACGTTACGGCCGAGGCCGAGCTCGCCCTGTTCGGTGCATGGACCATCTGCAATGACCTGGCCCTTGAGCACACGGTCGCCCTGGCGCACAATCGGCTTCTGGTTGATGCAGGTGTTCTGGTTGGAACGCTTGAACTTGGTGAGCTGATAGATATCAGAACCAACTTCGCGCGAGAGTTGTGTTGGGTGATGCTCGCCTTCCACACGGATGATGATGCGCTCGGAGTCAACCGAATCCACGATGCCGTTACGCTTGGCAAGAATCACGGCGCCGGAGTCGCGCGCGGTGACGCCTTCCATGCCGGTGCCGACGAATGGTGCTTCGGCAACGAGCAGAGGAACGGACTGGCGCTGCATGTTCGCACCCATCAGGGCGCGGTTGGCATCGTCATGCTCAAGGAACGGGACGAGCGATGCGGCAACCGAGACGAGCTGCTTGGGCGAGACGTCGACGTAATCGACCTCTGCACGCGGCACGAGCACGAAGTTACCCTGGCGGCGAGCGTTGACCAACTCATCCGTGATGCGACCTTCCGCATCGAGGGTAATGTTGGCCTGCGCGATGGTGTGACGATCCTCTTCCCACGCGGAGAGATAGAAGCTGAACGGCTCCAGATCCACGGGGCGCTTCTTGTCTGCCTTGAGGCCCTTGTTGAGCTTCTTGGCTTCGCCGACCTCCATGTGATCGCCCTGGCGCAGGCCGCTTTCGCCGGCATTGGTGACGGCGACGAAGTCAAGCACGCGGGAATCTTTCACGCGGCGGTACGGCGACTCGATGAAGCCGTACTCGTTGATGCGCGCGAAGCAGGAGAGAGAGCTGATGAGGCCGATGTTCGGACCTTCCGGCGTCTCAATCGGGCAGATGCGACCGTAGTGAGTGGGATGCACGTCGCGGACTTCAAAGCCAGCGCGCTCACGGGAGAGACCGCCCGGCCCAAGGGCCGACAGGCGGCGCTTGTGGGTGATCTCAGAGAGCGGGTTGGTCTGATCCATGAACTGCGAGAGCTGCGAGGAGCCGAAGAACTCGCGGATCGCGGCCATGACGGGCTTGGCGTTGATGAGGTCGTGCGGCATCGCCGTCGACATCTCCTGGTAGACCGACATCTTTTCCTTGATGGCGCGCTCCATGCGAACCAGGCCGATGCGGAACTGGTTCTCCATGAGCTCACCAACGGCGCGGACGCGGCGGTTGCCAAGGTGATCGATGTCATCGACCATGCCGATGTTCTTGCGCAGCTTGAGGAGGTAACGGATGGTCCCGTAGAAGTCCTCAGGCGTGAGCGTGCGGCGATCCAGGTGCGTGGCATCCTGGTTCTCGTAGAGCTTGATGTTGAACTTGAGGCGGCCTACGCGCGAGAAATCGTACTTGCGCGGATCGAAGAACATGCCTTCGAAGAGTGCGGTCGCGGTGTCGAGCGTCGGCGGGTCGCCCGGGCGCAGCTTGCGGTAGATCTCAATGAGAGCTTCCTCAGGCTTGCGAACAGAGTCGCGGCGCAGGGTGTTGGTGATGATGTTGCCTACGTCGTCGCGCTCAGGGAAGAAGACTTCGATGGCGGTGACGCCGCTGGCGACGATCTTCAACAGCTTGTCGGCGGTGAGCTCCTGATTTGCCTCGTACAGCAGCTCGCCCGTGGTCAGATCGACGACGTCCGCGGCGGTGTAGGCGCCGTCCAACTCGGTGGACTCCACCTCAACGGCGCCAAGCTTGGCGGCGCGGATGGCCTTGAGCGTGTGCGCGGTGATCTTGCGACCGGCGTGCGTAATCTCCTCGCCCTTGTGGGTGAGAGTGGCAGCAGGCTTGGAGCCGACCAGGTGCGTGCCCTTCTCGGCATCTTCACTGACGGCCCACTCGAGCTTGCCTTCCTTAATCAGGATGGTATCGATGGTGTAGAAGGTCTTGAGAATCTCTTCGTCGGTACGCAGACCGAGGGCGCGCAGGAAGATGGTGCCGAGGAACTTGCGCTTGCGATCAATGCGGACGTAGAGAGTGTTCTTCTGGTCGTACTCGAACTCAACCCAGCTGCCGCGGTACGGAATGATCTTGCCGAGGAAGTAGGTGCGGTTGTTCGCCGTCTCAAAGAAGACGCCGGGCGAACGATGGAGCTGCGAGACGATGACGCGCTCGGTGCCGTTGACGATGAAGGTGCCGTTCTGCGACATCAGCGGAATATCGCCGAAGAAGACTTCCTGCTCCTTCATATCGCGCAGGGTCTTGATGCCGGTCTCGGGATCCTTGTCGTAGATCTTGAGGCGGATGGTGACCTTGAGAGGCGCAGAGTAGGTCATACCGCGCTCTTCGCACTCGGCCTGATCGTACTTCAGCTGCAGGCCGACGGGATCGCCGCACTTGTTGCAGAAGTCAGGGGTGTTCTTGTTGTATGTACCGCAAAAGTTACAAAGCACATCGCCGGGATGGAACGGGTCGGTGATGACCATGTGGCCGCAGTTCACGCAAGCGGTACGGAGATGGTTGAGACCCTTGAGGTGGCCGCACTTGCACTCCCAGTTGCCGATCGCATAGTCCACGAACTCGAGCTCGGAGACGTTGCGGAAATCGGTGATGGGAAATACAGAGGTGAAGACAGACTGCAGACCGTTGTCCTCGCGCTCTTGAGGGAGCTTATCCATCTGAAGAAAGCGCTCGTAGCTGCGGCGCTGTACTTCAATGAGGTTAGGAATCTGGATGGAGGTCGGGATCTTGGAAAAATCAAGGCGACTGCGAATAGCGCGCTTCTCGGACATTTAGATGCTCCTCAAACTTGTCTCTGCCGGTCGAGGGCTCCACTGGGGCGAACGCGGAGTTGGAAGCCGACTGCTTCCGGTATTTTTTTGCGCCTATCGAATCTGCAGGGCCCGCCTCGACAGGACCCGCACTCAAGCGCGAGAAGAAACGCAACCGAAATTACCTCGGCTGCATAAAAAGAACTGTGCTAACGTTCAGGGCGAGAGGTGGTGCGAAGAGAGTGCATAGACGGAGATACGCCCGCAGGGACAGGTGTGCCCTCGAGCGCGACAACCGGATTGTGCACTGAATCTCTGTGGATATCTGTAATGTCCGCCGCCCTTTGAGGCTCGCCCAGCCTCAAGGATGTAAATGCCGCGCGTGGAGATTGCTCGCTTCATCATGCCCGCTGCACGGCATGAATAGCGTCCGGCCAGAGGTAGACCGGAGTACATTCCGATTGTGCCAAGTATGGAGATCGTCCGCTAGTTTAGCTGAAGCCGCGCGGAAGCGGTACTCCTATCTCTTCAAGAGTACCGCGTCCGGCGGCTTTCAGGCAAATCGTGCCGGAGAGCCCAGGCTAAAACTCCAGAAACAAAACAGGGGCAAACGCCTCTGTCTAAAAGAGTTTTACTTGATTTCGACCGTTGCTACGCCCTCAAACTTCTTGGCGATAGCAGCTGCGTCTTCCTTGGAGATGTTCTCCTTCAGGGCCTTCGGTGCGCCGTCGACCAAGTCCTTGGCTTCCTTCAAGCCAAGGGCGGTGACTTCGCGAACAGCCTTGATGGTGTTGATCTTGTTCGCGCCGGCATCCTTGAGGACGACGGTGAACTCGGTCTTCTCTTCTGCTGCGGGTGCTGCTGCGCCGCCGCCGGCTGCCGGGGCTGCTGCAACTGCTGCCGCTGCGGAGACGCCGAGGCGCTCCTCAAGCTTCTTGACCAGCTCAGATGCTTCGAGCAGGCTCAGGCTAACGATCTGATCTTCCAACTGTTGAATGTCTGCCATGATGTTCTCTCCGTTTTAATTCTGTAGTGCAAAATTTTATTATTGCTGTTGCATGCCGAAGCGGATAGTGCGTCGCTCCGGTTGGCGCTCATCCAGGTTTCCGTTGCGCTCAGACTGACGCACCTGCACAAGTACCGAATATGTTTACGGCGAAGACTTAGCCTTCTGCCGGAGTGTCTGCGCCCGGGACTGCAACTTCGGGCTCTGCCGGTGAAGCTGCCTCGGCGCCGGGTACGACAACCTCGACCGCAGGAGCAATCGCTTCCTCAACGGGCGCGGCTGCTTCAGCAACCGGTGCGGCGGCGGGGCCAGCGAACTTGCCCTTTTCGACGCCCTGGTTGATGACGACCGCGAGATCGCGACCGGTAGCGTTGATGACCGTGGCCAGACGCTGCGCGGGTGACTGGATGAGGAAGAGGAGCTTCGAGAAGAGCTCTTCCTTGCCGGGCAGAAGCGCGAGCTGCTTGATCTCTTCGACGGTGATCACTCGACCATCTACGATGCCAAGCTTGAAGGTAAACTCTGCGTTCTCGCCAACCCAAGTAGAGACAGCCTTGGCGAGCGCGACAGGATCGCCTGCGGTGTAGGCCACCGAGGAGACGCCCTTTAAACCCTTGAGAGCTGCTTCAATCTTGGTGCCAGTGGAAGCGCGCTCAGCGAGCTTGTTCTTGAGCACGCGATAGTTGCCACCAGCGGAGCGGACAACCTTGCGCAGTTCGTAATCCTGCGCCACGGTAAGCTTGGCGAATGTGCCGATGATGGCCGAGGTCGAGCTTTCGAGCTCACCGGCCAGGGCCTTCACCTTTGCGATTTTTACTGCCCTTGTCAATGCCATAACAATCTGCCTTTTGCCGGGTGAACCCGGCGGAAACTGTGGTGTCGCGCCAAGCCGGCGCGCAAAGCGAAACGGTTAAGCGCGGCCTGCGGCTTCGGCGACGGCGCCATCCAGCAAAACGCCGGGGCCCATCGTGGAGCTGAGGTAGATCGCCTTGATGTACTTACCCTTGGCGGCGGACGGCTTCGCCTTCACCAGTGCGGTGATGACGGTGGTCGCGTTGTCAACCAGCTTCTGCACGTCAAACGAAAGCTTACCCACGGGGACGTGAACCAGTGCAGTCTTGTCCGTGCGGAACTCGACCTTACCAGCCTTGATCTCCTTGACGGCAGCGGCAACATCAGTCGCCACAGTGCCAGTCTTGGGATTGGGCATCAGACCTTTGGGGCCGAGCACCTTGCCGAGACGACCGACAGACTTCATCATGTCAGGCGTGGCAATGAGGGCGTCGAATGCGGTCCAGCCCTCTTTTTGAATTCTCTCAACCAGCTCGTCCCCGCCGAAGAACTCGGCGCCAGCGGCTTCCGCTTCCTTGATCTTGTCGCCGGAAGCGATGACTGCGACGATCTTGGTCTTGCCAAGGCCGTGGGGCAGGACAACGGTGCCGCGAACCATCTGGTCAGCGTGACGCGGGTCAACGCCCAGGCGCATGGTAAGATCGACGGTCTCGTCGAACTTGGCGAACTTCGCCTTCTGCAGGAGTGGAACCGCATCGGAAAGGGCATAAGGACGGGGCTCGACGAGCGCGCGCGCCTTCGTAATATTCTTTGAGCTTTTCTTGGCCATGTTTCCTCATCTGCCACCCCGCGAGCTCTATTCTGCAAGGGCGTGGTCATCGATGCCCCACCAGACGGTGGAGACACTCTTATGAGTATGGGGGAAGATTCCGGGGGTGTCAAGAAATTTGCTTGATTTTGGCTGGATTTTGGAGCATATTCCTCAATTGCCCCAGTACCGCAACAAAGACAAGGAAATTCAGCTGCGTAGGCGAGCGCACATACGAAGTCCCGTAATAAGCATACAGTGGCACAATCAACATCCAGCGATGAGTCTGGAGCGTTTATTTAGAGTGACGGAAAGCATCACCTGCCAAGCATTTCCCTGCGCGAACAGAGCTTGCCAGCTGCCATCCGATCCGACAGGGAAAGTACCTGATATTTGCAAGGTAGGATCCATGGGGGACTTATGAACGCGGCCACTTCTATACAGGGTAGCGAGCACCGGTTTCAATTGCTGGTGGAGGCGGTTCAGGAATACAGCATCTACATGCTGGATCCCGAGGGCCGGATTACCACGTGGAACATGGGCGCGGAGCGCATGAAGGGCTATACCGCGACGGAGATCATCGGTAAGTCGTTTGAATGTTTCTTCCTGCCGGAGGACCTGGCTGCCGGCGCTCCGCAGAAGGCACTGGCAACGGCGCGAGAGACCGGCCGCTACGAAGGCGAGGGATGGCGTGTCCGCAAAGACGGCTCCACCTTGTGGGTGTCCGTGGTGATCAATGCCATACGGGATACCGACGGGACGCTGCTTGGTTTCGCAAAGGTGACGCGCGATATGACCATGCGCCGGGAGCAGGAAGCAGCTCTGCGCGCAAGCGAGGCCGCGCTACAGGCGGAGAAGGAATTGCTGCAGGTCACGCTCTATTCCATTGGAGATGGGGTAATTTCCACGGACCTGGCGATGAATATCAAGACGATGAACCAGGCAGCGGAGTTGATGACGGGTTGGATGCTCAGTGAGGCAGCAGGGCGGCCACTGAACGAGGTATTCCGGCTTGTCGATCCGGAGACTGGGGCACCGCTGGTCAACCTGCTGGAGGAGTGCCTGGCCGAGAAGAGCCACTTTCACATGGACACGGGTGTGGGGTTGCTGGGACGTAGCGGCGTTCAATGGGCGATACAGCCTTCGTGGGATCCGATCCGTGCACGGAACGGTGAGATCCTGGGCGCGGTGGTGGTGTTCCATGATGTGACCGCGCTCCAGAGTGCGCAGCGCAATCTGGAGTTCCACACAAACTATGACATGCTGACGTCGCTGCCCAACCGGCAACAGTTTCAGTCCACGCTGAAGGACGTGCTGGAGAGACCAGATACGCCAGGACAGAACGCGATCTGCTTTCTGGCGCTTGACCGCTTCAAGATCATTAATGACACGGCCGGACATGGCGCAGGCGATCTGCTGCTGCGGACGGTAGGGCATCTGCTAACACAGTATGTGCATGGACCGGAGCTAGTGGCGCGGCTGGGCGGGGATGAGTTCGCCATGATCCTGCGCGACTGCACGGTGGAGCAGGCACAGGCCACAGTGACAAAGATGCTGGAGGCCATTGAAGGGCTGCACTTCCACTGGGAAGAGAGGATCTTCCGTACATCCGCGAGCGCTGGGCTGGCCATGCTGACAGCCGGCTCTGACGCGGCGGACGCAATGAAGCAGGCGGATCTGGCCTGCTATGCGGCCAAGCGGGCGGGGCGCAACCGCATCAGCGTGTACCGCGCAGACCAGAGCGAGGGCTATACGCGCTACCGGGAGCTACAGGTGGCATCTGAAATTCGGGATGCGATCATGGAAGACCGCTTTACCCTGTATGGGCAGAAGATCGTTGGGCTGAATGGCGACAATGCCCCGCGATACGAACTGCTGCTGCGCATGCGCGACCGCAAGGGAGGGATTATGTCTCCGGCAGAGTTTATCCCTGCAGCCGAGCGCTACGATCTGATGGGCGATGTGGACCGCTGGGTGATGGAGAGGGTGCTGAAGTACCACGCGGCGGAGTTCGCATCTATTCCGAATCTGCAACTGAGCGTAAACGTGTCAGCGAACTCGCTGAATGACGCGAAGTTCCTCCCGTACATTTTGAAGCTGATAGCGGAGTCTGTGCTGCCGCCGACGGCGCTAACGATGGAGATTACGGAGACCTCGCTGATCAATAACCTGACCAGCGCAAACAGCATCATCGAAGCGCTGCGCGCGACGGGCTGCAAGGTGGCACTGGATGACTTTGGGATTGGGCTTTGTTCGTTCAGCTACCTGCGCAGCTTCAAGGTCGATTACATCAAGATCGATGGGGATTTTGTGCGCAACATGGTAAGCAGCCCAGTGGATTTCTCCATTGTGCGAGCTATCAACAATATCGCCCACGAGATGCTGGCGCAGACCATTGCGGAGTATGTGGAAGATGATGCAATCCTGAGCAAGATAACGGAACTGGGGGTTGACTTTGCCCAGGGGTATGGACTGGGACGGCCCGCGCCGGTGGAAGAGCTACTGCTGAGTTGCCCCGATCGCATCGACCCCATAGGCGGAGCGTTGCAACAAGCTGTGACTAGTTAAAAATCCACAGTTGACGAGATCGGAAAGCAGGCCTATTCTCGCCCATACGAGGCGAATAAATGGCGAATACGCAAAGAGATGATACGAGGCTCTTCCCTATCCTGCAGGGACCGGTTCTGGGCGGCGTGGCGCGGATGGCGGCGGAGGCTGAGGACGCAGGCGAGGGCCACCTGATCGAGTTCAAGGCCATGCGGGTACGGTCAATTCTGAATAAGACTGTGTCGAAGCGCGGGCTGTGGATGATGTACAGCATCAATCCCTACCGCGGGTGCGAGTTCGGCTGCAAGTACTGCTATGCGCGGTACACGCATACGTTTATGGGTGCTGGGCGCACGTTGGGTGACGCAGAGACCAATGCAGGTCCCTCCGCTGCGACTTCGCCTCTAGCCGGGATGACAGTGGATGAATTGATCGACTACGACGATCCGGGGCTCTTCGAACGGAGGATCTTTATCAAGCAGAATGCGGCTTGGCTGCTGGAGCAGGAGCTACGGCGGGTGCGCACGGAGGAACAGATCGCGCTGGGAACAGCGACCGATCCGTATCAGCCGGTGGAGCGGCGCGCGCTGGTGACGCGGTCGATCCTGGAGGTGTTCGCGCGGCAGAAGGGGTTGCGGCTGGGGATTGTGACGAAGTCGAACCTGATCGTGCGGGATATCGACCTGCTGCAGCAGATTGCGGCGCAAAACCAACTGACGCTGCACCTGACCATCACGACGCCGGATGCTGAGCTGGCGCGGAAGCTGGAGCCTCGTGCGCCGAGGCCTGATCTGCGGTTTGCGGCGGTGGCAGCACTGCGAAAGGCCGGGCTGCGTGCAGGCATCCTAAACTGCCCTCTGCTGCCGGAAATTACCGATAATGCTGTGGCAATGGGTGAGATGGCTCGACGGGCGAAGGAGGTGGATGCATGCTTTCTGGCGGCGAATCCGCTGTTCCTGAAGCCGTGTTCGCGGCCAACGTACTTTGCGTTTGTGCAGGAGCATTTTCCGGGGTTGATGGCGGATATGGCGCGGCGGTTCGCGAACCGTGACTTTGCGGAGAAGAGCTATGCGCGGCGGATGAAGGATATTCTCGCGGCTGTCTGCAAGAAACATGGCGTGGGCGAGCGACGGTTTGAGGATGCGCTGCCGGGGAGCGATGAGGCGAGGAAGCCGGTGGTAAGGGAGATGGTGCCGGTGCAGTATCGGCTGTTTGGGTAGTCCTGCGCGGACGGGTTGGTAGCTGATTGGAGATTTGAGATTCTTCGCTGCGCTCAAGAATGACAAATCAAAAAATGACTTGCTCAGGGCTTGAGGGCGTCTTCGCGGAGCTTGGCGATGCGGCCTTTGGGGCCGACAACATAGGGGAGAGAGAGGGCGTTCCAGTTTTTGTCGGCATCGGGTGCGTCGGTTGAGATGGGTTTGAGGGCGCGCCAGTTGCGGCCATCGTCGGTGGAGATGTCGGTGCCGTTGGGGCCGACGGTGATCCAGGTTTTGGATTTTTCTTCGTAGGCTACGGCGGAGCGGTAGCCGTGGGGCATAGTCTTTGCCAATTGAAACTTGTTCGAACCCGCCGTGAAGGCAGCTGTATTCTCAACATCATCCACCGCCTTGTAATCGCCGCCAACGACAACCATGTCCGCCTTCAAGCACGTAGGCGCCTTCCAATTAAATCCGCCGATCTTTATCGGCTTCGGCAACTCCGCGGTGCCCGGCCGTATCCCCAAGCTGAATGCACCTGCCGTTAGCTCGGGGACGCTCTCTGAAAAACGACCGATGGGGATTGAGATATCACAAAGAGATTCGGCGTAGTAATGGCTCGGCATTGTGGCGCCAGTGATGTACTGGGTCATGCGATACGCCGTCACGATCCAGTAATCTCCTGGCCCTTGTTCGTACAACACAGAGTTGCTCGCCGCGAAAGCAGACTCTGCGCGACTCGTTGAAAAGAGGGCGGACGCGCTTCGAGACAGTTTGTCCGTAGGGCAAGTGATGCCGATCACGAAGTCTGCTAAATAAAAGCTCGATCGTTTAGTCGTGTCCCATTGATTCAACTTGTGTATCGCTGGATCTCCCAGGATCGCTCCCCTGATCACGCGCGAGCCTTTCCCGCAGCCTTCGACATCATCACCTGAGGTCATACGAGCTGTAACTGCATCCCAAAAACCGTCTTTGTCGGGGTTGGTGAAGACTAATTTCCAAGTGGCGCAGCCGTCGGTGGTTTTGTAAAGGCGGGACTGGTTGCCGGAGCCGCTGGACATGACGATGGCGGTGTTCGCGTCGAAGGCCTGGATGCCGCGGAAGTCGAGCTTCTCCGCGCCGGGCGGGACGGTGCAAGTCTGCCAGAGGTAGCCGCCGTCTTCCGTGCGCAGGACGGTGCCGTGGGTGCCGCTGGCCCAGGCGACGCCGTTGCCGACGTTGTGGATGCCGCGCAGGTCGGCGGTGGTGTTCGAGCGCTGCATGGTCCACTGGGCGTGGACGGTTGTGGCGAGGACGAGGGCGAGAAGAGCGGCGATTCTCATGGGGATGAGTGTAGAACAAGTGCGTCTCTCAACGGTTGAGGAGTGCGCAGTTGAGCATCGCACCCAGGTCTCAAAATCGAGACCTGGGGCACCCGGATTGGTGACTGGTTTAAAACGAAAATGCCCGCAGAATCTGCGGGCATTTCTGTTGTTGCGAATGCGGTGCGAGCTTAGGCGGTGACTTCGATGCCCATGGAGCGGGCGGTGCCTTTGATGCTCTTGATGGCGGTCTCAACCGAGGAGGCGTTGAGGTCGGGCATCTTCAGGGTGGCGATCTCGCGGACCTGCTTCTCTGAGACCTTGCCGACCTTGTCTTTCAGCGGGTTGCCGGCGCCCTTGGCGATTCCGGCGGCCTTCTTCAGCAGGACGGCCGCGGGGGGCGTCTTGGTGATGAAGGAGAAGGTGCGATCCGCGTAGACGGTGATGACGACGGGAATGGTGAGGCCCTGCTGCTCTTTATTGGAAGTGCGGGCGTTGAACTGCTTGCAGAACTCCATGATGTTGACCTGAGCCTGACCGAGCGCGGGGCCGACTGGCGGCGCCGGTGTGGCCTTGCCGCCTTCAATCTGGAGCTTGACGTAACCTGTAATTTTCTTCGGTGCCATTGTTCTTATCCTTTTCTTCCGCGAGCGACATGCGCGTCTCGCGAGATTCACAAATTGCGTACCTCAGGGACTAAAGCCCCCGCGTGCGGCTATCTCTTTCGGCATGGCTGAAGCCATGCCCTTAACAAAAGCACTCAAGAGCAGTGCCTCGTTTGGAACTGCGGCGAGGTAGAAGGCTCGCTTTACAACGGGTACAGGGGGTAGAAGCCACCTCTATACCAAACTCTCTATGCCCGGGGCTAAAGCCCCTTTGTTGCTGGACTCATTCAGCGGGCTAAAGCCCGCTGCTTAATCCAAAAGTGTTTACTCCTCGACCTTATCGACCTTGGAGAATTCGAGCTCGACGGGGGTGGAGCGACCGAAGATGGTGACCATGACCTTGAGGGTCTGGCGGTCTTCGTTCACATCGTCCACGATGCCGTTGAAGTTGGCGAAGGGGCCTTCGTTGATGCGGACCGCTTCGTTCTTCTGGAACTTCACCTTGAGCTTGGGCTTGTCCTTGGAGACATCGGCGCGGAAGAGGAGCGAACTGACTTCCTGCTCCGTGAGCGCGACCGGGGTGTCGCCGGTTCCGAGGAATCCGGTGACGCGGGGCGTGTTCTTGATGACGTGCCAGAGGTCGTTGTCCAGCTCCATCTCGACGATGACGTAGCCGGGAAGGAAGACGCGCTCGATGACGTACTTCTTGCCGTTGCGCAGCTCGGTGACCGGCTCGGTCGGGATCATGATGCGGCCGATCTTCTGCTGCAGGCCGTAGGCCTGGATGCGGCTCTCGAGGGACTCCTTGACCTTGCGCTCAAAGCCGGAGTAGGCGTGGATGATGTACCACTTGAAGCGCTCGTTGACCGGGGGCGCAAGCTGTTCGCCGGTGACTTCCGGAGTTGCAGCGGGGGCCGCTGCTTCCGTGGGCTCGGTCTCAGCGTCGGTTGCCGGAATGATCTCGTCTGCTGCCATGTCTTTATGCCTTCTTCAGCCCGCGTACGGGCAGGGAAAATCTAATTGGTGCGAAAGTCTAACGCGCGATCAGCTTGCGCAGCAGCGTCTCAATGCCGGTGCCGATGACCTTATCAACCAACCAGAAGTAGGCGGCGAAGGCAAAGACGGTAATGATGACGACGGTAGTGGTGCTCTGCACTTCAGTGCGCGAAGGGGTGACTACCTTGCGCATCTCGCTGCGGGTGTCCTTGAGAAAAGCGAGCAGACGCTGGGGAGCTGC
>DASWOP010000226.1:0-8619 GCA_036404255.1 Acidobacteriaceae bacterium
GCACCCTCTGCCCCGCTCTCTTCCACGCCGCCGCCCACACCAAAGACGCAAAGTATGCAGACGCGCTCAAGCGCTTCCAGTGCGAGCCCACAGCGAGCACGATGATCGAAGCGCTGGGGAACTAACTCGTCAGCCACTTCCGCAAACGCAACTGCGTGATCTGTCGCTGCTGTTCGGCGGCCTCGCGCATCTCCGTCAGATCGTCGTTCAGCAGGCGCTCCTCCAGAATGCCGAGCATATCTGTTGCGCTTTTGCCCGTCGCGCACACAATGAAGATCCGCCCAAACCGTGCCTCGTAGCGCGCATTGCCCTCGCGCAGCGCGGCCCTGGCTGCTTCGTCCGGCGTGGCCGCAGCCTGCTCCCCCGCCGACCATGCCAGCGACCTTTCCGTCGCCGCCTTCGCATGCCCCTGCCCGATCCGCGGATGGCTGTCGAACGCCTGCTGCCAGTCGCTCTGCGGCAACGCCCACCACACCGTATCGGAAGCTGCCGACAACTCCTCAAACGACGCGAAAGGCCGCCCCGCCGCAAGCTTCGCCGCCCACGCCAGCGAGCCACAGCACGGCAACACCGCCGCGGCGGCTTCTTCGGCGTTCATCGCATTCCACTCCGCCAGTGTCATCGGTACTCCACTCCCCGCGGAGCCCCCGCAAACTTCCCATCCGCAAAGACGCACTCGCCACGCAGATACGTCGCCTTCACTACGCCCTTCAATCTCTCCCCCATGTAAGGCGAAATCTTGTGCCGGTAGTACAGAGCGTCCTCCTTCACCACAAACTCCGCCGCATCATCAAATACCACAAAATTGGCGTCAGCTCCAGCCGCCAACACCCCAACGCGCCCACTCAACCCCGCCAAAGCCGCCGGAGCCGAACTCATCCACCGCGCTACATCCTGCAAGGAGAACCCGCGCCGCACACAATCCGTCCACATGACCGGCAGCGCAACAGACAAGCTCGCAATCCCGCCCCACGCCTCGTTGAATTTGCCCACTTCCAGCTTCTTCATCTCCGGCGGACAGGGCGAATGGTCCGTCACCACCAAGTCGATCACGCCGCTGCGCAGCCCTTCCCAAAGACCGTCGCAGTTCGCCGCACTGCGAATCGGTGGCGCGCACTTGAACTGCGTCGCTCCGTCCGGGATGCGCTCCGCCGCAAAGTGCAGGTAGTGCGGGCAGGTCTCGACCGTGAGCGGCAGCCCCTCCGCCTTCGCCGTGCGCAGCATCTCCAGTGCCTGCGCCGTGGCCAGATGCACGATGTGCAGCCGGAACTTGTACTCACGGCAGAGCCGGATCATCAGCGCAATGGCCTGTAGCTCCGCCTCATCCGGCCGAGATGCCAGGTAAGTCACATATTTGCGCCAGTCAGCGTCCTTTAGCCGCTCGCATGCAGCGTCAATCGGCCCCGCCAGCTCGGCATGCACTAGCAGCGGCAGCCCCGTTTTGGCAATGTGCGGCAGCGCCCGCTCAAGCTCCTCCAAATGGATCATGCTGAAGCCCTCACACCCCGGGTAAATGAGGAAGCACTTGTATCCCGGAACGCCCGCCGCCGCCAGCGCCTCCAGGTGCTCCTGGTTGTCCTCAACGGCTCCTCCCCACGCCCTCCAATCCACCGTGCATTGCCCCTCAGCCGCCTGGCGTTTTACCCTCAAAGCATCCACGGTTGTCGTCTCCGGAAGGCAGTTTAACGGCATATCTACCAGCGTTGTGTAACCCCCCGCCGCCGCCGCCCTCGTCCCCGTCCCAAACCCTTCCCACTCTGTCCGCCCCGGCTCGTTGATGTGGACGTGCGTGTCTACCAGCCCCGGCAGAATGGCCGCATTGCCGAACTCCCGCACTACAGCGTCCGCCGGCACCTCGCCGCGCCCGCAGACGCCACGAATCACGCCATCTTCCACCAGCAGCGCGCCATCGCGCTCGCCCTCCGGAGTCACCAACCGCTTCGATATGTATGCATATGCCATAATTAATTACGTCCTTCCAGAGTGACACCCGTTTCCCCGAACCTAGGCGGACAGGTGTCCGTGGCCTACAGCCACCCTGGTTTGAGTAGCGCCCAAATTCCACACAGAGGCCAGAGTTCCCCCATGCAGGGCAATCCCATCTTCATGCAACAGGCCATCCGCCTCGCCACAGAGAACGTCGCCCGCGGCGGCGGCCCCTTCGCCTGCGTGATCGTGCGCAACGGCGAAGTAGTAGCTACTGGCACCAATCGCGTCACCATTGACAACGATCCCACCGCCCACGGCGAGGTTACCGCAATTCGCGCCGCCTGCGCCAAGCTGGGCACCTTCCAGCTTACGGAATGTGAAGTTTACACCAGTTGCGAGCCCTGCCCCATGTGCCTCTCGGCCATCTACTGGGCGCGCTGCTCTGCCATCTACTACGGCAACAGCGCCGCCGACGCAGCCAGCATCGGCTTTGACGACGCCTTCCTCTACGACGAGATCCGGCGCCCCGCCGCCGAACGCTCCATTCCCATCCGCAGCCTGCTCGCCGAAGAAGCCTTCTCCAGCTTCGCCGCATGGCGCGACAAACCCAACCGCATCGACTACTAACCGAAGCAGAAAGCCATCCAAATCATGCCAGTCACCAAGCCATCCCGTCCCGCCGTCAAGAAATCGCCCCGCCCCACCCGCGTCGCCCTCATCGGCTTCGGCACCGTCGGCCAGTCCGTGGTCCGCGTGCTCGCCGCGCAGAAGTTTCCCGGCATCGAGCTGACCTGGATCTTCAACCGCAACGTCGCGCTAAAGCAGGCACTGCCTGCCGCAAAGTACGTGCCCGCCACCACCAAGTGGACAGAAGACATCGACGACGTGCTGAACTCCAACGCCGACGTCATCATCGAACTCACCGGCGGCATCGACCCGACCGAGAAGTGGCACCGCCGCGCCCTCTCCAGCGGAAAATCCGTCGTCACCGCCAACAAGCAGCTCATCGCCTACCGCGGCCCCGCCCTCGCCAAGCTGGCGCAGGAGAACAAGGCCCACCTGCTCTACGGCGCTGCCGTCGCCGGTGGCGTACCCGTGATTCCCGGCATCCTGCAGGGGCTCGGCGGCGAAAAGGTCGCCCGCATCAGCGGCATCCTCAATGGCACCTGCAACTACATCCTCTCGCGAATGGAGACGGGCGCAGACTACGGTGAAGTGCTCGCCGACGCGCAGCAGCTCGGCTACGCCGAAGCCGACCCATCAGCCGACGTGGACGGCCACGACGCCCGCGCCAAGCTCGTCATCCTCACCCGCATTGCCATGCACGCGGACATCGATCCCGACGCCTTCTCCGCGCAGAGCATTCGTCCCATCTCGGCGGTGGACTTCGCCTACGCTGGTGAGCTCGGCTGTACCATCCGCCAGGTCTCGCAGGCTCAGATCGACGGCGCTACGATTCGCGCCCGCGTTGCGCCCATGCTGGTGCCGGATGAGTCGCCCATCGCCTGGTCGCACGGCACGCAGAACATGGTCGTCACCAGCGGCACCTTCGGCGGAGACGTGGTCTTCTCCGGCCACGGCGCCGGCGGCAAGCCTACGGCTGTCGCGGTGGTGTCTGACCTGCTGGCCGTGTCGCAGAAGTCCGCGCCCGTCAGCCTGCCCATTCGCAAACGCCAGGTCACCAGCGAGTTTCTCGCGCCGCACTACCTGCGCTTCGTGGTGGACGACAAGCCCGGCATCGTCTCTGCCATCTCCGGCGCACTGGCTAAGGTTGGCGTAAATATCGACAGCATTCTGCAGCGCCCCGGCTATCCGAAGAATGCGCTGCCGTTTGTCGTCACGACGGAGCCCTGCTACACCTCGCTCATTGAGAAGGCCGTACGCTCCATCGGCAAGCTGCCGTGCATGCTGGAGAAGCCGCTGTGTTTGCAGATTCTGGAAGTGGCAGATAAAGAATAGTCGCAGCCACCCATACTGAAAACGAGAAGGGCACATCGCATCTGCGATGTGCCCTTTGTCTTTGCTCCTAGAGCGGAAATCAGGCGCTCCCCGTTTGCTCAGGCGACTTTCTCACTGCCTGCGGGCGTAACGGAGAGTTGCAGCCCCAGCGCGCGGACGACACGCAGAACCGTGGCAAACTCTGGATTGCCGTCTGCGCTCAACGCACGGTACAGGCTTTCTCGCGATACTCCGGCCTGCCGCGCAACCTCGCTCATGCCGCGTGCCCGGGCGACGACTCCGAGCGCATCAGCCACAAACGATGGGTCTCCGCTTTCGAGGGCGTCAGACATGTAGACCGCGATCGCTTCATCGTTATCGAGGTACGCTGCTGGATCGAACCGCTTTGTCTTTGCCTTGCTCATGCCGTCTCCTTCGCCAATTTGCGGGCCATCCTGATGTCTTTATCCTGCGTGCCCTTATCACCACCGCATAGAAGGATGATGACGATATTGCCGCGTTGCACGTAATAGACTCTGTAGCCTGGTCCGTGAGGGATGCGCAGTTCGCTGACACCCTCACCAACAGGCCGCACATCACCCGGATTGCCAAAGGCAGCCGCTGAGTCCGGACGGCGATTTTTGCTTTCGCCCTTGTATCCCGAAGTGCCTGCAACCAAGCTGAAAATATCTCGGTCTCCCGAATTTCGATCACAGACACTATTGTAGCCCATAAGCTACACGTTGGCTATATGAAATTACTTCGTCGGATTCGAGGTATAGGATAATCGCTATTCATTGCAAGGGAGAATAGCCAGGGATGGACGGCGTAGCGAACGAAGATACCTCACACTATATTCACTCGACGCTGCGCGAGCGAATCGTTGAGCACATATTTGTGGGCGCAGTTTTGCAGCGACTGTGGCAGCGTGGTGTGACTGATGTGGAAGTATTGCGCTCCGAGTTTGACGCAGGTGGCTATGACTTGGTGATGTCTTACAAAAAAATTGTCCGGCATATTCAATTCAAGACTTCAATGACCACTGGCAAGGCAGCAAATATCAAAGCTAGCCTTAAGCTCATGGACAAGCCGTCCGGCTGTATCATCTGGATCCTTGTCACTCCCGCGTTGGAACTTAAATCCTATCTCTGGTTTGGCGGTCCACCAGATCAGCCATTGCGCGACATCAACAGCATGCGAATTGCAAAACATACCAAGGGGAACTCTAAAGGCAAAAAAACTGAACGGCCACAGCATCGAATTATCCCTCGTGGAAAATTTGATGAGCTTGCCTCTATCGATGAGGTCTTGCTGCAACTGTTTGGGCAGTTGGAACCCAGCAATTGTCCAGCTTCTAATTGATTGGAGCGAAGAAACTCACCTAATCACTACATAGCAAAGCAAAGGCGCACCATAAGGTGCGCCTTTCATTTTCTAGCAGCATCACTCAATACGTTGGCAGGCTCGGATCAATCTCCGTCGCCCAGGCATTGATCCCGCCGACAAGATTGACCACCTTCTTGAATCCAGCTTCCTTCAGTTGCAACGCTGCCGTCTGGCTGCGCGCGCCGCTGCGGCATTGCACCACTATCTCTTCTTCCTTGTGCGGCACCAGTTCGTGCAGGCGCGAAACCACCTCGCCCAGCGGAATCAGTGTGCTGCCTGTGATCTTCGAGATCTCGTACTCATACGGCTCGCGCACGTCGAGCAGGAACGGTTTCTGCCCAGCATCCAGCTTGCGCTTGTATTCCTGCACCGTGATTTGCGGAATATCATCCTTCTCCGTTGCGTTCGCAGCCTCCGGATTGGCCGGCGTGATGCCGCAGAACTGGTCATAGTCGATCAGCTCCGTGACCGTGGGATGCGTGCCGCAGACCGGGCAATCCGGATTCTTGCGCAGCTTCAGCGTGCGGAACTTCATCGCCAGCGAATCGACCAGAAGCAGGCGGCCAATCAACGGCTCGCCCACGCCAAGGATCAGCTTGATGACCTCCGTCGCCTGAATCACGCCGACGAGGCCGGGCAGAATGCCGAGCACACCGCCCTCCGCGCACGAGGGTACAAGGCCCGGCGGTGGCGGCTCAGGGTAGAGGCAGCGATAGCACGGCCCATCCTCTGTGGCGAAGACGCTGGCCTGACCTTCAAAGCGGAAGATCGAGCCGTACGCGTTCGGCTTGTGGCCGGAGAGTACGCAGGCGTCATTCACCAGGTAGCGCGTCTGGAAGTTATCGGTGCCATCGGCCACGATGTCGTAGTCCTTGATGATCTCCATCGCGTTGGCGCTGGTCAGCATGGTCTCGTGCTTCACGATCTTCATGTGCGGATTCAGCGCGTTCAGCTTCTCCGCCGCCGAATCGATCTTCGGCCGCCCCACATCCGCCGTCGAGTGGATGATCTGCCGCTGCAGATTGCTCTTGTCCACCACATCGAAATCCACCAGCCCAAGCGTGCCCACACCCGCCGCCGCCAGATAGTAAGCCAGCGGCGAACCCAGCCCGCCCGTGCCCACGCACAGCACCTTCGCGGCCTTCAGCTTCTTCTGCCCCTCCAGCCCAACCTCCGGCAGGATCAGGTGGCGCGAGTAGCGCGCAATCTCGTCGTTATTCAGATCCGGCAGCGTTGTGGCTGCGGTCTCTACTTCAATTGCAATTGCCATGTTGTCACCTCAACTTCATGATTTGGTCATACTGAGCGCAGCGAAAAATCTCAAATACCCCTCTCCTGAGATTCTTCATCAGCACCAAAGATTTCACCGCACCGCGCGAAGCAATTCGCCGTCCGCGTAGGACCCGCCTGCGATGGACGGAATGATGGTGAGCGAATCACTTTCGCTGACCCTGGTCGCTTCCTTCTCCGGCAGATAGCGGATGTCGTCGTCGTTCAGATACAGGTTCACGAACGAACGCAGCTTGCCCTCGTCAGTGAACAGGTGTTTCTTCAGGTCAGGATAAGCGGCGGTGAGCGCAGCCAGCGCGTCGTTCACGGTTGCGCCCTCGACCTGCACGCTGGCCTGCTTGCCGACGTACTGGCGAAGCGGGGTTGGGATGTTAATCTCCATAATCGAAACTTCCTTTCGTAGAACGAATCTCTGTCATTCGCGGCGCAGAATCTGCTTCTCGCTTATGCCTTGCTAATCTCAATCGGCTCATCCAAAAACTTCTTATCGTCCTCGTCCGCCCCTGTGAGCAGGAACGAATTCGTTATCGCGGCCTTGCCCTTCTCCACCGCCGTAATCACATACGAACAGCCGATCCAGTGCGCCTCGGCAAAATCCGTCACCGACCACTGCGCCGGGTGGTCTGGGTGCGAGTGATAAAAGCCTACAATATCCAACTTCTTCTCCCGCGCCTGCCGCTGAATCTTCACCAGCTCCTGGGGCGAGATGTTGTACCGATTGTGCGCGGAGTCTGTCCGTGTATTGCCCGCGCGGACCGTCTCGTTCACCGTGTTAGCCCCGTCATCTGCGACACCCAGCAAAACGCCGCAGCACTCATGCGGATACGTTTCTTCGCCATGTGCACGGATGGCCTGGTACTCAGCTATCTTCAGTTTCAGCATCTTCTAAACCTTGACCCCTAAACCCTTTATTTACTGCACTTCGTCCCAAAAACGTTCACTCAGATACTTGTCCGCCGAATCGCACAGAATCGTCACGATGATCGCTTCGCGCCCCGCCGCTACCTCTTCCTTCGCAATCTGTAGTGCCGCCGTCACATTCGCCGCAGCAGAGATACCCACCAAAATCCCCTCCACCCTGCCCAGCCGCTTGGCATTGCGATACGCCTCTTCCGTTGCAATCTCCAGCTGCCGATCCGCAATCGTCGGGTCCCAAATCGCCGGCTTCATGGCCGATTCCATATGTTTCATGCCTTCCAGACCGTGAAACGGCGAGTCCGGCTGCATGGCAATGCACTGTATCGCCGGGTTCAACTCCTTCAGCCCGCGCGTTGTGCCCATAAACGTGCCGCTGGTGCCGACGCCGGTTACAAAGTGCGTCAGCCTGCCCTCCGTCTGCTCCCAGATCTCTTTGGCGGTGGTGCGGTAGTGCGCGCGCCAGTTATTTTCGTTGGAATACTGGTCGGCATAGAAATATTTTTCCGGGTCTGCGGCCGCCAGTTCGCGGGCCTTCAGAATGGCGCCGTCGGAGCTCAGGTCTGCATCCGTCCACACAATCTCCGCGCCGTAGCCTTCCAGCAGCCGCTTACGCTCGGGAGAAACATTGGTCGGCATGCAGAGGCGCACGGGGAAATCCAGCGCAGCACCCAGCATGGCGTAGGCAATACCGGTGTTGCCGCTGGTTGCGTCTAGCAGGGTGCGCTCCGGGCGCTTGGGGCCCAGCTCGCCGCGGTCGAATGCAGCTTTGACGATGCTGGAGGCCGCGCGGTCCTTGACCGATCCGCCGGGATTGGCCCACTCCGCCTTGCCCAGGATCTCAATGCCCGGCAGCCCGGCGGTAATCTTCTCCAGGCGGACGAGCGGCGTATTCCCAATCCGCTCCAGGATGGTCGAACCCAGCAATTTCGTCATGGTCGTCACAGTTGTTTTCGCTTTCAATTGAGGGAGTTATCAGGAAAAATCAGCGGTCCGGGGCGAGCTCGCGAGGGAGTGCGGAGCTAGGCGCAACAACAGCGCATTGAAGCGGAACCGTGAATGTGCGACAGTGAAAGCGGGCTGTGCATCGTATCCAGTGTACCGTATTCGTGCGAAATCCAGCGGCCCGGGCACACATTGCCCATCTTTCGAGAAGTCTTC
>DASWOP010000227.1:0-10929 GCA_036404255.1 Acidobacteriaceae bacterium
CCGGTCTCAGCAGGCGCGGCGCGCTTTGCAGCAGCGACCCTATCTCGCCCAACTCGTCGTTCACATGAATTCGAAGCGCCTGAAAGGTCTTGGTCGCCGGATGAATCGAATGTCCTCCAGGAGTTTTTATTGTTGGGGCCGCAGCCGCTACCACTCCAGCCAATTCCGCTGTCGTTTGTAGTGGCCGGGCCCTAACAATTGCTCTGGCGATTCTCCGCGACCTCCTTTCCTCTCCGAATTCGTAAATCAGGTTCGCGAGGTCTTCTTCGTCCGCCTGATTTACCACTTGTTCGGCAGTAACCCCGGACCGCGTATCCATCCGCATGTCCAGCGGGCCATCCGCCTGAAAGCTAAACCCTCTCTGTGCCTCGCCCAGCTGCAGCGAGCTGACTCCGAAGTCTGCAAGCAATCCATCCACGCTGCCATCCGCCAACTGCGCTCTCGCTTCAGAGAACGCCCGCGGTTCAAACAGCACCTCCGGCATCGCATCCCCAAGCTCGTCTTTCAGCTCAGCCAGCCGCGCCTTGCCCAGCTCCATCGCCTGCGGATCGCGATCAAAGCAGATCAACCTGCCCTTCGCTCCAAGCCTCCGTGCTATCCCGCTCGAATGTCCGCCGAGCCCAAGCGTCGCGTCTACCACCGTCGCGCCGGGCCGCACATTCAGGTACTCCAAAACTTCATCGAAAAGAACCGGCACATGTTGCGGTTTGCTCACTTCGTTACTCCGCCTGGTTCCACGTGCGCCCCACTAAGAGGCTTTTCGTACTCAATCCCTGTCGTTCTAATCTCTGGCCTGTCTTCCTAATCCCTTGCCGTTCTAATCCCTGTCTTTCTGTTCCCTGTTCCCTAATCCCTGTTCCCTGCCTCTAAAGTCCCAGATCCGCCAGCGCTGCCTTATCGTCCGCGGAGAGTGGATTCGCATCCATCTCCTTCTTGTAGCCATCGTGGTTGGCAACCCCCAGGTACGTCTGCATACCCAGCACCACCACCTCGCCCTGCAAATTCGCTGCCTCACGCAGCAGCTGCGGGATCAATACCCGCCCTTGCGCGTCCATTTCCGTGACTTGCCCGAAATAATTCGTGATGTCGAGGAACTTGCGCTTCGCCTCGTTGAACTTCGGTATCGCTGCCAACCGTTCTTCGATCTTTTCCCACTCTTTCAGTGGATAAATCTCGGCCCGCTTGCCATCCGTGCTCGTGATGTAGAACTGGGCGCCGTACATCTCTTCTGCCCGGCGCTTGTACTCCGCCGGCAGCTTGAGCCGCCCCTTCTCATCGACGCGTGTTGGATGGTTGCCACGAAACATAAAATCCCCGGCAAAAGTGAGGTATCGAAGCTGAGACTGCCCCTGAATAGCAAGATCGCGCTAAACTGACCTCGAACGTTCTCAGGTTGATCCCCTTTGGTCCACTTTTAACCACTTCGTTCCACATAGTCGCCCACCCCGGACACGAAGTAAAGGACTAAATGCCTTCGAATCAGTCAAAAATCCTGTGGATTATGTGGAAAATCCATGATGTGGGGTTATCTAACACGGCTACCACTACATGTTGTGTTTTACAGGCAGGTTCCGCCCAAAAGCCCTATCTTGTCCAATGTAGGGCGGAATGATAGGCGAAATAAAGGCGAAAATGCAGCTTTGAGGGGTGTGTTTAGTCTGCAGCCTGGCGCAGCCTCTGCGCCTTCTGCCGCTTGTGGTTCCTCACGAACCACAGCAGATACACCACAATGAGCAGGTTTGCCGTAATAATCGACACCCGCCACGTTGTGGTTCGCCGAATCACCTCAACGAGTTCCCACGGCAGGAATGCAATGCTGATGATGAGCGTCAGATACTCCGCCCAGGCCTGCTCCATCAGCAGCCCCACGCCCTCCACCGTCGCCACGACCGAGTAGGCGAGGGTCGCCATACTGACCAGCTTCAGTTCGTGATCGTCGATCATGTCAGCTTTGTCCAGCAGAACGGAGACGAAGTGGCTCTCCGGGTCAAACTTGAGCGCGGTAGCGGCATTGCTGATGGAGTCACTCAGGTCCGCATTCAAAAAATGCAACGCGCCCATCCCGATCGCAAAGAAGACCAGCGCCTTCCCCAGCTTGAACAGACCGATGGCCAGCAGCCCTTTAGAATGCACATGCTTGGCCGCGCCACGTTTTGTTGACTTGCTTTGCTGAGAACTCTGCATCGCTCTCTTCAAGCATCGCGGCCCCGGCAGCCAATGTCAATCCCACGGAAGCCCCGCACAAGGGATTCTGGGCCCTGGCTCATGAAATGACAAAGATAAAGAGATCATGAACAATGAAAAAGAATTGTCATTCTGAGCAAAGCGAAGAATCTGCTTCTCCCTTATATCGGCGAGAATCCCGATCCCTGCCAACCACTTTTTGAAGTGTCATTCTGAGCGCAGCCGAAGAATCCAGACGCTGCCCACGTCACCCATACCGCCATCAAGCTTCCGCTGCACGGACGCCTGCTGTACCAATGCCCGTGACTGTCCGTGTAGCCCGTCAAGTTCACCGTCTTGGACCCGTGAAATGCGCATAAGCCCACACGGGTGACAGGCCCCCACTGCACCCTGTTCCCTGCCTTACATCTCCGCCCACTGCCGCAGCAGGTTGTGATAAACCCCGGTCAGTTGCACCGTGCTCGCCTTCACCGTCGCTTCCTCGGCATTAGGCGAAGCCGCCAGCCGCTGAATCGCCGTATCCATGTCAAACAGCAGTGTCCGCTGCGAATCCTGCCGGATCATACTCTGCAGCCAGAAGAAGCTGCTCACCCGCGCACCCCGCGTCACCGGTGTCACATGGTGCAGGCTCGTTGACGGATACAGGATCATGTCCCCCGCCGCCAGCTTCACGCCCTTCGATCCGTAGGTATCCTCCACCACCAGTTCCCCGCCGTCATACTCATCCGGCTCAGAGAAGAAGAGCGTGCACGAAAGATCAGTCCGAATGCGCCCGCCCGTCGCCGTATGCGTGCGAATCGAGTTGTCTACATGCGTGCCGAAGGTCTGCCCGCCGGCATAGCGATTGAACAGCGGCGGAAACACCTTCAGCGGCAGCGCCGCCGAGCGGAACAGCGGATGGTCCCCCAGCGCCTGCAGTATGAGCCCGCCGACCTGCACCGCCACCGGATGCCCCTCTGGAATCTGCGAATTCACCTTGTTCTGCGCCGATTGATGACCCGCCGTAACCCGTCCGTCCACCCAATCCGCGCCATCCAGCGCCGCCCGCAATTCACGCACCTGCGCCTTCGGAAAAACCTCAGGAATCACAATCAACATCTGCATCCTCCACGTCTTGCATCACCAAAATTCAAGACCAACCACGGAAGTGGGTGCCCCAGGTCTCGTGTCTGAGACCTGGGTTTCCCCACGCCACGAACATGGCATGGCGATACCTTCGCCATGCCCGCCCTAACCCCTGTTCTTAGAACTTATAGTTGAATCCGAACTGAGCGTTGATCCCTTCCCCCGGAACCAGGTGGTTAGGATGTGGCTGGTCGATATAAAACTTGTTCGTCAGATTGTTGATGTTCGCCTGAAAATCAACGCTCCGTGTAATCTTCCGGCTCACCATCAGGTTCAGCGCATAGTACCCCGGAATAGCCTTTGGCACCAACCGTACCTGGGTCAAATCAATCGGCGCACTGGAGTTGTAGAGACCGATGTACGCGCTCGAACTCGCCCTGCGTGCCGTCAGGAAGTTCGCCCCCAGGCCGCCGGTAAAGCCTCGGATCAGCTTATGTGTCACCCAGAAGTTGGCGCTGTTCTTCGGCGTGTTGGCAATCGGCATGCCCTTCGGACTGATGAAAAACGGTGCCGTATTTGCCCGCGGATCATTTGCGCTGATCAGCGCTAGGTTCACCGCGTTGAATGGGGAAGCATTCAACGCCGAACTCTCAATGAAGCTGTCCAGGTACGCATACCCCACGATCAGATCGAAGTTCTCCGGCAGGTGCCCGATCGCCCCAAACTGCACGCCGCGCACCACGTAGTCGCCTGCATTGACCGTGTTCGCTGAATTAGCCGGGTCCGTCTCCCGCGCATTCTGCTTCTCCGTGCGGAAGATGCTGCTGGAGATATGCAGCCTGTCGTGGAAGTACTCCCACTTCACCCCGGCCTCATACGTCGTGTTGTACTCCGGCGGGGAAGTCGCATTGTTCGCACTCAGCGAGAGCGCCTCGGCAGACGGATTGAACGATGTACCGTAGTCGAAATAAATACTCCCTTCATGGCTCGGCTTCACCACCACTGCGGCGCGGTAGGTCGGTTGCTCATCCAGACGGTTCACGTCATAAGCTGGAGTCAGCGTAGCCGCCAGTGGATTGGCCGCCGCGTAAGAATGTGTATTGAAGTGATCGAAGCGCACGCCGCCCGAAAGCTGCAGCCATTCACGCAGCTTCACCGTATCCACGAACCCGAGACCATACGAGGTCGCAACGACGTACGACCGTATGCCTGGATAGGCCGAAGTCGGAATGAAAGGATCGTATGGATTCGGGCTGAGCACCGGAACATACGGCATGTTGTAGCTGTTGCGGTACGGATCAGAACGCTCCCGTCCACCTTCAGCAATCGCCACAAGATTATTGGGAATGTGGAACACCTCAAAGTGTGTTGTCACACTCGCCTGGTCCCACAGCAGATCCTCCGTGCTCCGTGCAGTCAGTTGGTTCCTCTTCACCCGCACCTGACTCAGCGGAGTATCCAGCGAGAAACACGACTTGGTTACGTCCGCCCCGTTCTGAGCGCAGGTCGCCAGAATCGGTGTCGGTGTCCCCCCTGTGTACATGGGAACAGCCGAGGTCGTCGCAACCGTATTGATCTGCGGCTCCGTAATCCGCACATCCCGCGGATAATTCGCCCAGCGCAGCACATTCCGCACCGTCACACCCTTGCCGATATCGTGCTCCACCTTCCCCGTCACAATGTCCGGATTCGTCCGCAGATAGTTGTCCGCGGCAAATCCGTAGTACGTGCTGTGGTCCACGTTCACCACCGCCGGCCCAAAGTACGGCAGCCCATAATCCGGCGTCGAATTTTCCGACTCGTGCAGATACTGCAAAACGTATCGCGTCGGCGTATTCAGCCCAAACGAGACCGCCGGCGCAATACCGAACCGCCGCGTCTCGGCAATATTCCGCCCCGCCACCATCGACTGCGACCCCACCACATTCAGCCGGAACGCCGCACCTTCACCCAGGCCCCGCAGCGGCTGGTTAATGTCCGCCGAAGCGCGCCGCATCAGGTTCGTGCCGAACTGCAAATTCGCATGCGCAAACTTAGCCAGTTCCGGCTGCTTGCTCTCCTGGTTCACCACGCCGCCGGTCGATCCACGCCCAAACTCCACGCCTGCCGGCCCTTCCAGCACCTCTACCGCTTCAAAATTGAACGCATCGCGGTAGTAGCTGCCGAAGTCGCGAATACCATCCAGGAAGATGTCATTCCGCGCGTTGAACCCGCGGATGGTCAGCGTATCGCCCTGCGATCCGCCCTCACCCGCCGCCAGGCTGATCCCCGGCACATTGCGCAACGTGTCGCGCAGGTTCGTCGCCGCCTGCTCCTGCATGATGAACTGCGGCACCACGTTCACCGTCTGCGCCGTATCCACCAGCGGTCCCGTGAACTGTTGCAGCTCCACAGACGCCACCGAAGTCGTCACATCCACCCGCTCCGAGTTGCGCAGCGCGATCTCCACCACATTCGCGCTCACCAGCGAATACGAGAGCCCCGTTTTATCCAGGATCTGCTGCAGCGCCGCCTCATTGGTGTACGTTCCCACCACCCCGGCAGAGCGGAAGCCCACCAGCTCGTCCGCGGAGATCCTTAGATGGACCCGTAGCCCCGTAGCCTGCCGGAATGCATCCAGCACCCCCGTCAAAGGCCCCGCCGGAATATTGAATGCGTGTTTTGCCGCTGGCCCAGACTGCCCCTCAGGAGCTTCATCCCCGGCAACGGTCACTGAATTCGTGTTCGAGGCCGCCTGCGCCCTTACACCAAGGCCCATCGCCACGCCAACCGCCAATACCGCGCCCACAGATCGCAGCTTCCATCCCGCGACTGTCTCCCACCCACGCCGTGTCTTCCGCTGCTGTAAATTCAGTGACATTTTTCTTTTATTACCTTTCACAATGGTTTAATCTGCTCCGGGCGCATCCCATGGTATGGAACACGTTCCAGAATTCTTCTTTGCGTAGACTCAAACTAAGACCATTTCAGTCCGAGGTATACCAGTTTACATGGAATGGAGACAAAAGCAGTCCGAGTTGATGCTTTCGACACTTAAACGGAGACTAAACTAGTCCCTGATCCAAGAAAAGAGCCTGCCTGTGCGCTATCGCTACAAAACAACTCACTGGATTCCGTACCCCATCGAGCTGGTCTTCGCCTTCTTTGCCAACCCGCATAACCTGCCTTCGCTCATGAAGAAGTGGCAGTCCATGCGCCTGGAAGAAGCGATGATCGCTCCCCCGCCGCCGCGCCCCGTCGCACCGGACCCTGTCCACCGCGTACACACCGTCGCCGCTGGCACTGGAAGCTCGATCACCTTCAGCTTCCGCCCCATACCGTTTTCGCCGGTACGTCTGCCATGGGAGAGCAATATCTCGCAATTTACGTGGAATGAGTCATTCGCGGACATAGCAGTGCGCAGTCCCTTCAAGCACTGGGAGCACCTGCATTTATTTGAAGTAGAGACCCGCGCCAACGCCGCTGGCGTCCTGGTACAGGGCACGCAGGTAAAGGATGACATCACCTACGTTCCACCAGGCGGCGAAGGCCTCATGGGTCGCCTGCTGCACGATCAGGTCATCCACCGCATGGTGCACGATCTCTTCAAAGAGCGCCAAAGAAAGCTGGCGAAGATCCTCCCAACCATCATGGGCCGGATTATCCCCATCAGCACCCAATCATCGCCAGGGACCGCACCTAGTCTGGCTATACCCGGAAGTTCCCCGGTGTAGCCAGCCGATACACCCCGCATCTGCCGTTGCGTCTCTACTTCTGCGCCGCCAGGTACTTCTCAAACGTGCGTTCGGCCTCTTCGATGGCAACGCGATACCCCTGCGGATCCACCCAGACCTCGTCACCCTCCCGGGGCATCCGCTCCACCTTCTCCAACAGTCCAAAATGCTCGCCGTGATTTGCCAGAAAAACGTCACACGGTAGTGACTTGTAAAGAGCGAAGCTGCGCCGGAAATCATCCGCAATGCCCGGATAAGACGCCGGATGTCCCGGTGCATCCACCAGCCGGAAATCAGACCATAGCGTGTACCCACCAGCGATCACTACGTTGCGGAGCGTCCCCGCCGGCTCACCGGGAATATGCATGCGCACCGTCCATGTCGTGCAGCCTCGGGTATGCCCTCCGGTCCGGTGCGCCGTCAACGTTACCCCGCCCAGCGTCACCGTGTCGCCATCGTGCAGGATGCGGTCCACATGCGCCGCCGGAAACGTCGGAATAGACCCCGAGGCATGCAGAAAGTCTGTGAGCCCTCCCGATTCAACCACCTCGGCGTCATACTCCATCACCTCGAGTTGGGCATGCGTCTCTCGCCGGACCTCAGCCAGCCCACCCGCATGGTCAAAGTGGGCGTGCCCCGTCAGCAATATCTTCGTATCGTCCCACCGGAACCCAAGCTTTTCCACGCTGGCCCTGATCTGCGGCGGCGACGACGGCAGATTGCCGTTGATCAATATGTTCCCCGCCGGAGTCGTCACCAGGTATGCAGCCAATCCCTGGCTGCCCACATAGTAGAGATTGTCGGCAATGCGAAACGGCGCAAGCGGCGCCGTCCACTTGGGCTGGATCTGCGCGTCCATGCGCAACATAAAGATCATGAGCAGGCACACAAGGCCCGCTCCCCGCAAACGCTGAGTTCTCATCCCTCAGATATAACCCACCGCCATGAGGAATACCGGCCACCGTACTCACTTTGTTAACCACCGGCCGGCCTATCGCCTTAAACAGAAAAGGTACGGGCAGTCGCCCGCACCTCTCCATACCTTCCAGGCTTTTACCGAACAGCCAGCCGCCTCTTCGCAATCGCATCCAGGTACGGCAGAGCCTTCTGGTAAGCTGCCGCCGCGGTCAAACCATACTTCTCCCGCAGCGCATCCACCTTGCCATGCTCAATGAACTCATCCGGCCAGCCGACACGCACCACCGGCACGTCCAGCCCAGCCGCGCTCAAAGCCTCCAGCACCGCTGACCCAAAGCCACCCATCAGCACATGGTCTTCAAACGTTACGATCAGCCCGACCTGCCGCGCATAGCGCTCGATCAGTTCCTTATCCAGCGGCTTGGTAAACCGCGGATTGATCACCGCAGCCGACAACCCATCCCGTTCCAGCATCTCGCCCAGTTCTGAAGCCAGCGGAAGCAGCGCACCCAGCCCGAAGATAGCCACATCGGAACCATCGCGGATTACCTCGGCCTTGCCCACTTCAATCGCCACCGGAACATCCTTCACCGTCACGCCCGTCCCAATACCCCTCGGATACCGCACCGCGCTCGGCCCCGGATGCAGCAGCGCCGTATACAGCATGTCCGCCAGTTCATCCTCATCCTTCGGCACCATGTGAATGATGTTTGGAATCCCGCGCAGGTAGCTGATGTCGAAGAGCCCATGATGCGTCGGCCCGTCGTCGCCCGAAAGCCCGCCGCGGTCCATGCAGAAGACTACCGGCAGATTCTGCAGACACACATCATGCACAATCGGATCGAACGCGCGCTGCAGGAACGTCGAGTAGATGGCGCAGAACGGCTTGTAGCCCTTGGTCGCCATACCCGCCGCAAAGATCACCGCATGCTCTTCCGCAATGCCCACGTCAAAGTACCGGTCCGCATGCTTCGGCCGGAAAAGGTCCAGCCCGGTGCCGTTCGGCATCGCCGCCGTAATCGCGACCAGCTTCGGATCGCGGTCCGCCAGCTTACACAGCGTCTCCGCGAACACCTCCGAATAGGTCTTCTGCCCCGTCGGCTTGGTCTCGCCCGTCTCCGGATCGTACGGCCCCAGCCCATGAAACTTCTTCTGCTTCTCCAGCGCCGGCTGGAAGCCCTTGCCCTTCTGCGTGATCAGATGCAGCAGCACCGGCTTGTTCAGTTGCTTCAGAAACTTGAACGTCTCGATCAGCATCGGCAGATCGTGCCCATCCAGCGGCCCATAGTAGCTCAGGCCAAACTCCTCAAACAGGATCGACGGTCCCAGCAGCCCCTTGGCCGCCTCCTCCGCCTTGCGCGCCACATGCAGCGCCGCCTTGCCGCCAAAGCGCTCCACCAGCTCCACGGCCTTGTCATGCAGGCTCACGTAGCTCGGATGCGTCACCACCTTATGCAGATACGAAGCGATAGCGCCGACGTTGCGGTCGATCGACCACGCATTATCGTTCAACACTACGATCAGCCGTTTGGTCTGCGCCGCAATGTTGTTCAACGCCTCATACGAGATGCCGTTGGTCAGCGCCGCATCGCCCACCAGTGCGACCACATGCTCTTTGCCGCCGTTCATGTCCCGCGCAACAGCCATGCCCAGCGCGGCAGATATCGCCGTTCCCGCATGCCCTGCGCCATAGCTGTCGTGCGCGCTCTCCGTGCGCAGCATAAAACCGTTCAGCCCGCCCGGCTGCCGGATCGTGTCCATCTGCTTCTCGCGCCCGGTCAGCATCTTGTGTACGTAGGCCTGGTGGCTCACGTCGAACACAAAGCTGTCCGCCGGCGTGTCGAAGACGTAGTGCATCGCGATCGTGATCTCCACGACGCCAAGGTTCGGCCCAATATGTCCGCCGGTCTTTGAGACACAGAGGATAAGACGCTCGCGAATCTCCTCGGCCAGTGTCTGTAGTTGCGGTATCGTCAGCTTTTTGACATCTGCCGGCGACTCAATAGTATCCAGAATAGTGCTCATCCAGCCCTGTTCCGCGACGTCGTGCACCAAATTGCCGCTACAAAAATAGCTCGCACCCCGCGATCATTCCGCCCGCATGGGCACGCCACTGAAACCGCGCCACCCACACTCCTGTGCAATCCTATCAGTATACCAATCCAGCCTAATATCCCGCAGAATCCGCTTCTCAGGGAATATCCTGCATTGCTCTTGGGGATGCAATGTCTGTATTGCTTTGGGGGATTAAGCCCCCGGCTTCAGCCGGGGGAGTGCAGGCTTTAGCCTGCACGGCAAGTTGCATCAATTAGTAGAAGAGGGCTTTAGCCTCGGAGATCTCTCTACAATCCTTCAAATGAGGACATTGCCCCCACGCCAACCCGCGCCCGCCGCTGCTGAGTCGCCCCAGCCAGCTCCTTGAGCAGCGTATAGGTCTCCGGCCAGTCGATGCAGGCATCCGTGATGCTCTGTCCGTAGACAGGCGCCTTGCCATCGACCAGGCGCTGCGCCCCGGCAACGAGATTGCTTTCGATCATCACACCCATGATCCGGCTATTGCCGCCTGTCACTTGTGCTGCCACGTCGTGGCATACGGTGCCCTGCCTGCGATAGTCTTTGCCGCTGTTGGCATGGCTGCAGTCGATCATGATGCGTGGCTTCACGCCAGCCTTCTCCATCTGCTCGGCGGTAGTCGCCACAGCAGCGGCGTCGTAGTTGGTGATCTGCCCGCCACCGCGCAGGATCACGTGGCAATCAGGATTGCCCGCGGTCAGCAAAATAGCCGACTGTCCACTCTCCGTAGTTCCCAGAAACGTATGCGGATGGTTTGCGGAGAGGATCGCATCCACCGCGATTTTGACGTTGCCGGAGGTGCCGTTCTTGAAGCCCACCGGGCACGATAGTCCCGAAGCAAGCTGCCGGTGCACCTGGCTCTCCGTCGTCCGCGCGCCGATAGCGCCCCAGCTCACCAGGTCTGAGATGTACTGCGGCGAAATCATGTCGAGATACTCCGTCCCCGCCGGCACACCCATCTCCGCCAGGTCCAGCA
>DASWOP010000228.1:0-2361 GCA_036404255.1 Acidobacteriaceae bacterium
CTTGCGCCTTCTTCATGCGCAAAGTTCGGGTTCTTCTTGACCTCATCCAGCGTCGCGTAGCGGATGATCGACCGCTCCATCGCCTCATGTCCAGCGAGCGAGTAGACGCCTTCCTTGTCCGACTCCTTCTTCTCCAGATCGTGCTGGGCAAAGTCGCCGCGGTGCTCAATGTTGTGCACCTTGGTCACGCAGATCGCGTAGCCGGTATCCACCTTCTTGATCTGCACATTCGCAGCCGAAAGCGGAGCATCGCTGGTGCGGATCAGGTAGGCATTGAAGCCAACACCATCGCTGACGCGCCCGCCAGTGCGGTGCCCACTGCCGAGATGTACCGTGATCGAATTATCCGGATGCCCCGGAACCATCAGTACCGGAGCCTTGACCGTGCGGCCATTCAGCTTGAGTTCGACAACATCTGTCTCTTCCAGCTTGAGCGCGGCCATCGTCTCCAGGCTCATCAGTGCGGCGTTATCCCACGAGAGATTGGTAACCTGTCGCGGCGTCTCCTGCAGCCAGCCAATGTTGGCAAAGCGGCCATCGTAGAGCCCCGTGTCCGGACGGAAAGAAATCTCCACGCCGCCGGCGGGGGAAGTCGCCGGCAGCGCAGTGCCCTTGGCAGTAACTGCCTTAGGCGTAAAAGCTGTTCCATCCACCCAGCCGGAGTGCAGCGCCTTGCGCCAGCCGAGTTCGTCCTTCGTGTAAGGCTTGGCGGTGTTCGCCACCGCCGTCATCGCGCTCAGCCCCGGCGCATCCAGCAGGATCTGCAGAAGCTGGTGCGAAGTCTTACCTCCGTATAGCGGTTCAATCATCGGCTGAATCACCGTGAGCGTACCGTCATACGTCCGCGCATCCGACCAGCTTTCCAGGTAGTGCGCCTGGTTAATGTGCCACTGAGACGCTTCCGCGGTCTCATCCACATACATGCCCAGATGCACCGTGTTCGGCACCTTGGCATAGAGCGCCTGAAAGTTCAGGTCTGCCGGGGCGTCGTACAGCGGGTTGCCGCCGAGAACCACCAGCCACTCCACCTTGCCCGCGGCCATATCGGCAACCAGCGCCTTCAGATCGTCGCTCTGGATGCTTGGCAGCGGATTCACCGTCTCGGTGTAGACCACAGTCTTGCCGACGTTGCCGAACTGCGCGTTCAGCAGATGCGCGGCAGCATGAACCGATGCAGGAGCCTGTTCACCCGGAATCACCACACAGCGGCCAGCATTCTTCTTCAGGTCAGCCAGCACCGCAGCCGCAAACTTCTGCGCCGCTGGATTGCCGACGCCCGTTCCGCTCACCAGCGCTTGCGCAAATGCAGCAAGATCGCTGGGCTTCAGCCCAAGCCTGTGCTCCGCCTTGAACCCGGTCACAGTGGCCATGCTCTCCACCACGTACAGGCGGTTCATGGTCTTGCCTTCTTCGTAGCGATGCCGCGCGGCATAAGCCGCGGCCAGCGTCAGGAAGCCGGGGTGCGCGATGCCGGAGAGAAAATCGGCGTCGAGCGAGAGAATCACGTCGGCATCTTCGAGCTTGTACTGCGCGTCCACAAAGTCGCCGAAGACAGCCTTCGACGCAGTCATCGCAGCATCGCGGTTCACCGCGTCATACTGCACCAGCCTGGCCTGCGGATACGCCGCCTGCACCTGCTTCCACTGGCCTGCAAGCGTCGGCGAAGTGATCGTCTGGCTCAAAAAGTAAACACCCGCGCCGCTGCCCTTCTTTGCCGCCATGTTCGAAACAAACGCACTCTGGAACGCGGAGAAATCCGTAGTATTGCCACGATGGACCACGTGCTGCGAGCGGTCCGGGTCATACAGTCCAAGCAGCGTGGCCTGGGTGATCGCGTCAGACTTGCCCTTCGACGCAGGATGCTCAGGATTACCTTCAATCTTGATCGGGCGGAAGGCGTCCGACTTCACCAGCACCGGAATTGCGCCGGTGGGGAACGGATGTGCCGTGGCAAAGAACATCGGCTTGCCGAGGATCAGGTCCTCCGGCTGCTTCACGTACGGATAGATCGGCTCATCTGGCTGCTTGGTGCAACCAGCCAGCCCAGCCAGCGCGAAGGACGCGCCCATTACCTTCAGAAAGCCGCGGCGCGAGGTGGAATCCAGCCATTCGCCAACACCACCCATGCTCTGCTTGGGGAACTCCTCTTCCATCAGCGCATGGAACGCAGGCGTCGCCGCCAGCTCATCCAGGTTCTTCCAATAGCGCTTGCCGGTCTTGCCGTCCAGCTTCGCGCGCACTTCCGCGAGCGTCAGCTTCGGCGCGGGCGCCGGGGCAATGCTTTCGACGATTACGGCACTCTGCGACATGGGCTTTTCGGTCGACTCCATTAGGACATCACCTTGCACAGCTACCTTCTTT
>DASWOP010000229.1:0-22979 GCA_036404255.1 Acidobacteriaceae bacterium
GTGCTTCCGCTGCTCACGCGCCAGTGGTCGCTCTCAGACGCAAGCAGCGGCCTGCTGCCTGCGGCACAATTTCTGGGAATTTTCATTGGCAGCATGACTGTCTCGTCGAAGCTACAGCGTAGCTTTGTGCTGGGCTCCGTAGCCTCGACCCTCGGTTTCGCCTGCTTTGCTCTTTCGTCGAGCTGGTCCCTGTCGTGCATTGCGTTGCTTGCAGGTTGCTGGGGCCTGGGGCAGGTCATGACCTCTACCAATCTCATTCTGGGTGCACGCTATACGGTCAGAAGGGGAGCCGCGCTGGCGTCATTCAACTTCGTATGGGGCCTGGGAGCGATCCTGTCTCCATTGCTGATCGGCTGGCTATCGCCCTTCATCGCGCTCTCGCGGCTACTGGTTGGTTTTGCTGTGCTCTTTGGACTGGTGGCGTTGGTGTCTGCCCTGGAACCGAGCGATTTACTGCGGCCTGCGGACGAAAACGCAGTACCTGTGCCGTCGTCTTTCCGGCTCCCGATGGGAGTTTTTCTCTTCTTCGCGGCGTGCTTCGTGCTGTACGGCGGGTTTGAAGCAAGCATGAACGTGTGGATTACTACCTACATGTTTCGCTACGGGGGTAGATCTCTCTTCGCCGGGCAAACCGCAGCCACCCTGTTCTGGATATCGCTCACCGCAGGTCGCGGCATCGCCTCGTTGCTTATGCTGTATATGAGCGAACGGACCCTGCAGCGGGCAGCGATCATCGCCTCTGCCTGCACTGTGGCGGCGCTCATCCTAGTGCATGGCGGAGCGGCCATCGCCATCTGCACGGTTATGATTGGGCTCTCAGCCAGTGTGATATTCCCCGTCATCTGTTCTCAAATGATGAGTTGGTCTCCGGGCTCACGTCAGGCCGGTACGATGATGGCGGTCTCATCACTGGGTAACGCGGCATGGCCCTGGATGATCGGCGTGGCCTCACAATACTCTAGCTCGCTGCGCATCGCGTTTGTGCTGCCACTTATCGCTATTTGCAGCCTGTGGCTACTCACTGGCCGTAGCCCTGTACGCCCTGCCGCCATATAGCATCCATGCGGGTGAAATCCGTGGAGCACCGTAGTTGTCCGTCTTAGCCCGTCAACTATCCGTAAATTCACCGTCTTGGCGAACATAACTCATAACCGGTCCCCGGCACAGAGTATTCGGCGGTGCAATCCATTTTGAAGGTCTCGTTGCTATCGACAGGACGAGAGATACATTTCTCAATATGCGAAACTTTTGCCTTCCCCGGGGGTTTGCAAAGATATCTTCCCCAAGATGTGCGGTGCTCATGCGAAGTGCTGGGCAATGAAGGGATCAGGTGTAAAGCGACCAACTTTACGCCGGTGCGATATGGCGAAGTCCTGGATTCGAATGACGATGGCCGCTTTTCTGGTGGCCGGAGCGCTGCAGGCTCAGGTGCCCGCAGCGTCTCCAATCAATCCCATATTTGAAAGCTCTGCCACTTTCGTCCCCCAAAATCGTGTGGATGAACTTACCTTCGCGCAGTGGAAGCAGCTTGGCGTACAGCCTGCTCGCCTCTGTTCCGATGCGGTCTTCGTGCGGCGTGCGTATCTGGATGTGATTGGCACCCTGCCCACAGCACAGGAGGCTCGCGAGTTTCTGCAGAGCACGAATCTGCATAAGCGTAGCGACCTCATCGATGCATTACTGGAGCGCGAGGAGTTTGCCGACTATTGGGCTCTCCGCTGGAGCGATACGCTACGCATCAAGGCCGAATTTCCCATCAATCTCTGGCCCAACGCCGCGCAGAGCTATCACCACTGGATCCGCGAATCGCTGCACGAAGACAAACCTTACGACCAGTTTGCACGCGAACTGCTCACTGCCAGCGGCAGTAACTTTCGCGTTGCGCCGGTGAACTTCTACCGCGCGCTGCAGAACAAAGATCAACAGACCATTGCGCAGATCGTGGCGCTCACCTTCATGGGCACGCGAACAGAGAGTTGGCCTCCGTCGCAGTTGGCGCAGATGGCCGTCTTCTTCTCCCATGTCGGCTACAAGCCTACGCGGGAGTGGAAGGAAGAGATCGTCTTTTTTGACGCAGTTGGCGACGAGGGCTTGCTGAAACGTACACCTGTGCAACTCGCTGAGGTCAGTCTCCCGCGTACGGCCATACTGCCGGACGGTAAATCTGTCCGGCTCGAAGCGGAAGCCGATCCGCGGATTGCCTTTGCGAACTGGCTTACCGCGCCATCCAATCCCTATTTCAGCAAAGCAATCGTGAACCGCGTCTGGTTCTGGCTGATGGGCAGGGCACTCACCGGCGATCCGGATGAGATCAACGGCAGTATCGCGCCAGAGAATGCCGCCTTACTGGATTATCTCTCACAGGAACTGGTTCGCAACCACTACAACCTGAAGCTGATCTACCGTCAGATCCTCACCTCGGAGACCTATCAGCTTTCATCATTACCGCGTGGCGATGCTGCTAGCAGTCGCGCTCACTTCGCATCTTATTCGCCACGCCGCCTCGATGCTGAAGTCCTGATCGATGCGCTCTGCGAGATCACCGGAACGAGTGAAGAATACTCCAGCGCGATCCCCGAACCTTACACTTTCATGCCGGTTGGGCAGCGTGCCATCAGCCTGCCGGATGGAAGCATAACCAGTGCGTTTTTGGAGCAGTTCGGCAAGCCCTCGCGCGATACCGGCCTACAGAGCGAGCGGAATAATACCTTCACCGCTGCGCAGCGGCTGCAACTGCTCAACTCGTCGCAGGTACAGAAGAAGCTCCAGGGCGACGCCATGCAGCAGATGGCTCGCAGCGCGAAGAACAATGACGACTTGGTGAGCTCGCTCTACCTGACCATCCTTTCGCGCAATCCATCCACAGAGGAGCGCGCCATTACGCTGAAGCGTTTTCAGCAAGGCTTGCAGCGCGACGCCATGATCGATGTGGCATGGGCCCTGATCAACAGCACTGAGTTTCTTTACCGGCACTAGCTCGCGGAGGCAATGCAATGAAGATTGATGCGCTACAGAGCAAAGAACCAGCGATTGGCTCCATGACACGCCGCGAGGTGATGCACGGTACATTTCTAAGTGCGGCTGCGCTGCTGGCTCGTGGTTTCAGTCTGCCCGCGTGGGCAGAGACTTCAGCCCCCGTCGTCTCTCCCGGTAAGGCAAAGTCCGTTATCCAGATATGGATGTGGGGTGGCCCTGCGCATCTGGATACGTTTGACCCAAAGCCCGGTGCCGGTTTGGATTATAGCGGCCCACTCGACCATCCCATCGCAACCAATGTTAACGGCATTCAGATCGGCGAGTTAATGCCGTTGCTCGCAAAGCAGGCGGACAAATATTCTCTGATTCGCAGCATGACGCACGGGCTGAACGCACATGAGACGGCGTCTTACACGGTGCAGACCGGACGGCTCAGTGGTGGTCACGATGTTTTTCCCAATGTTGGCGCTGTTGCGTCTTACTTCAAAGGCTATCGCGCGGGCTACAAAGGTCTGATCCCGCCTTACGTCGTTCTCACGCAACCGCAGGGACGCTTCTCGGAAGCCGGTTTCCTTGGCCAGCAATACAAGCCCTTCGCAACCGGCGGAGACCCATCCCAGTCACGTTTCGCGGTGGAAGGTGTGATCGTTCCCGGAGTCTCTGACCAGCGCCAGAAAGAACGCCGCGCCCTGTTGCATCAGCTGGACTCTCTGGGACACTCCCTAAACGATGACCCGCAGGTTGCCCAGATGAACACCGCGGAGAAGCAGGCTTACGAACTGATCCTCGGTGATGCCGGCAAAGTTTTTGATCTCTCGGAAGAGAAGGATGAACTGCGTGATCGCTATGGGCGCACCACCTTCGGCCAATCCTGTTTAGTAGCGCGACGTCTGGTGGAGAAAGGCGTTCCCTACGTCACCATCAACTACAACGCTGGCTGGGATACTCACAAGCAGAACTTCCAGACGATGCGCCGTCGAGTGCCGGAGATGGATAAAGGGCTGGCAACATTGCTGCAGGATCTCTCAGACCGCGGCCTACTGGAGAGTACGGTTGTATGGTGGTGCGGCGAATTTGGCCGTACACCCAAGGTGCAATGGGAAGCGCCGTGGAACGGTGGCCGTGGCCATTGGGGCCAGGTCTTCACCGCGCTGGTTGCAGGTGGAGGCTTCAAGGGCGGAGAGATCGTCGGCGCCTCAGACGCACGTGGCGAAGAGGTCCGCAGCCGCCCCGTCTATCCACTTGATCTGATAGGCAGCATCTATCGTCAGCTTGGCATTCCGGCGGATGCAAAGCTGCCGCATCCCGAAGGCTTGGATACCCACGTTATGCCGAACGCGACAGACCATCTGCCCACAGCCGGCTTACTGAAAGAGCTTGTGTGAAAACCCCATACTCCATCACGGTCTTTCTGTTCGTCTGCTCGCTCACCTGCATGGCGCAGCAAAACACGCCGCACGTTGGATATGTATACCCTGCGGGCGGCAGGCAGGGAACCACCTTCGATGTCATTGTTGGCGGCCAGTTTTTGAACGGCGTAAATGGAGTGCTTGTTTCTGGCCCTGGCGTACATGCTTCCGTAGCCGAATACATCAAGCCCATCCAGGGCGGGCAGGCGAGCATGCTGCGCGATCGGATGAAGGTCCTCATGGATAAGTGGACTTCGCAGAAGCTTCCGAATCACGCTGAGGCCGCGAAGGTCGCAGAGGAAAAGCCCTCGGAGAAATGGACGGAGAGTGATACGCAGGAGCTTCGCGATATCCGTATTAAGCTGGCACTCTTCCAGCGTCGCCGCACGACCAATGTTGCCATAGCGGAACGAGCGCGTGTCACCATCGAGATTTCCGCGGATGCACCTGCAGGCCAGCGCGAACTACGTCTACAAACGCCAAACGGTGTAACAAATCCTATCTATTTTTTCATTGGCCGCCTGCCGGAATGGAGCAAGCCGGCTGCGGGAATCCTGTCGCCGGAGGAGATCGCCGACCTCGGTAATCTTGGCTCGTTACGCAAGCAGATACAAGCAAAGGAGGGAGCTGCGCCGGTGGCGGAGATAACTCAGCCCATGTTGGTTAATGGACAAGTAGCTCAGGGCGGGGTGGATCGTTATCGTTTCCCTGCGCGCAAAGGAGAGCATCTGGTGATTGCTGCTGCCGCGCGTGAACTGATCCCGTACATTGCAGACGCTGTGCCCGGCTGGTTCCAGGCTTCGCTGACACTGTATGACGCGTCCGGCAGAGAGGTGCAGTACTCCGATCACTACAGCTTCCATCCAGATCCTGTCCTGCTCTATGAGATTCCCGCGGACGGCGAATACACCCTCTCTATTCACGACTCCATCTACCGTGGCCGGGAAGATTTTGTCTATCGCCTTGCCATTGGTGAGATTCCATTTGTTACCGCGATGTTTCCTCTCGGCGGCAAGGCAGGTGGTAAGACGTCCGTCGACTTTACCGGATGGAACCTCTCGCAGACGCATCTCGTAGAGCGTTCGCATAGCAAAGACAAAGGCGTGGAGGTGCTCTCGCCTGGTGAAGAAGAGTTCAATGCACGTCCGTTTGCTCTGGACACTCTGCCGGAGACGATGGCGAAGGATTCGAATCATGCGCGCAACCATGCGCAGAAAATCTCTCTGCCAATTATTGTGAATGGGCGCGTCAGTCAGCCGGGCGAGTCCGAGTTCTTCCAGTTCAAGGGCAACGCCTCTGATGTGATCGAAGCGGAAGTCTATGCGCGCAGACTCGATTCACCGCTGGATTCTGTGCTCACGCTACTGGACTCTGGCGGCAAGGTGCTCGCTAAGAACGATGACTTCGCCGATGAGGGGGTGGGCCTCATCACCGATCAGGCTGACTCGCTGCTGCGCTTCAAGCTTCCTGCCGATGGCATCTACTATTTACGGCTGGCTGACAGCGTTGGCAAAGGCGGAGCCGACTTCGCCTACCGCTTGCGCGTCAGCCACCCTGATCCCTACTTCGAATTGCGTATTACGCCTTCCAGTCTGAACGCCCGCGCCGGCGAGATTGTGCCCCTCTCCGTGCATGCGCTGCGCCGTGGCGGATTCACCGGCGATATCGTGGTGAAGCTGAAAGACGCTCCCCGTGGAGTTCAATTGAGCGGCGGTGTGATTCCTGGCAACCAGTCGCAGGTATTTATGACGCTTACCGTACCGCAGGATGCAGGCAACCACCTCAGCAGCCACCTCTCGCTTGAAGGCTTTGCCACTGTCGACGGCAAAGATATCCATCGATCAGGCGTTCCGGCCGACGACCGAGAGCAGGCGTTCTTTTATCACCACATGGTCACCACGAAGGAGTTAATTCTTACCGTCAACGGGCGGCGCGAGCTGCCGGGGTGGATGGTGCACTCCGATCGTCCCCTCATGCTGATCTCAGGACAGATGGTTGGTGTCAAGTTTGATATGACGAGCGAACTTGCCGCGCGGGTCAAGTTTGCGCTCAGCGATCCACCTGAGGGTATTACGCTGGATCACGTCTCACCCTTTGCTGATGGCGGCGTCATGCTGCACCTGAAGGTAGATGGAGCGAAAGCTAAACCTGGCGTTCGCGGCAATCTTCTGCTCACTGCCACGGTCGATCGGCCTGGCCAGATGCAGGCGAAAGCCAAGACTAAATCCAACACGCTCGCAACGCTGCTCCCTGCATTTTCCTTTGAAGTCTTCGCCGCCCCTCCACGAGCGGTCAGCCAGGCAGCGTTGCTGCCGCATGAAAGTAACCTCAAACCCTAATCAGATTTTCACCAACCGGAGATTGCTATGTCGATTGAACTGCTTACCAAGCCCGAAGTCCACACACCCATTGCTCGACGCGCTATCACCAATCTGAATGTATTGGACGAAGCTTACGACTATGGCAGCGCATTCTCACGCGGCCTGCGTCTGGAATTCAACGGTATCATCATGCTGGATATCTCCGGTACCGCCAGCATCGACGGAACCGGCAAGACCGTTTACGTCGGCGACTTTAAGTCTCAGTTGCGCAAGACCTTTGACAACATCACCGGCCTGCTTGTCGCAGAAGGCGCCACCTGGAAAGACGTTGTCCGCACTCGTTGCTATCTGCGCGACATTGATCGCGACTACGCTGATTTCAATATTGGCCGCAACGAATTCTTCCGTGAGCAGGGTCTCAATCCGTTTCCAGCGTCCACCGGGATACAGGCCAAGCTCTGCCGTCCAGACCTGCTGGTGGAGATTGAATGCATGGCCATGTTCCACGCCAAATAGCAGCCTTCTCCGAAATTTCTTCGCTGGCTACACCCCATAGAGCGCAGTTAGCGAAGCTTTCGCAAGGCTATTGAAGTGTGTCAGAAAACCGATCAGTGCAGCCGATGAATCTGGCGTTACATCAATGTGCGCTGTTTTCATGGCATACAGGGTAAAGATGTAGCGATGCGGCGGCCCCGGCGGAGGCGCCGCGCCCCCATATCCTGCCACGCCGTAGTCCGTGCGCGATTCCACCGCGCCTGCAGGTATCGCTGCGGTGCCGCTGGCGCCGGTGGGTAGTTCGGTTACACTGGCGGGAATATTTGACACCACCCAGTGCCACCAGCCGGAGCCAGTCGGTGCGTCCGGATCAAACACCATGATGACAAAGCTCTCCGTGCCCTCAGGAGCATCCGACCACGCCAGGTGTGGCGAGATATTGTCGCCGCTGTGGCCAAAGCTGTTGAAGACCTGTGCGTGCGAAATCGTGCCGCCATCCTGAAGGTCGTTGCTTCGAAGCTTGAACATGGTGCGACCCTCCTACTCGTTTCTGCTTCCATTTTGCATCATTTTTCTACCGCTAAAAACACCTTGTTTGGCATAGTATTTGCACTTATCCAGCTCCCGGATTGGATGGTCACCTGTTGCAAGCAGTATGTCTGTCTGATGGCTGAATACTGTGCGCAGGCTGCAAGGTGTTCGGCGGGTGCGGTCGTCTCCGATGGCATGCGAGTCTCGCCGGCCTGTTGAGTAGGCAACCGTGCATTGAGGTGAATTCTTGCAGGAGAATTAATCCAGTTGGCTTGCAAGATCTTCGATGAGGTCGTCAGCATCTTCCGCGCCGATAGACAGTCTCAGCAGGTCCTGGGGTATGCCGCGCGTTGCACGATCTTCAACGGGTACGCTGGCGTGAGACATGGTGTACGGAATACTGATGGTCGAGGTCACGCTGCCAAAGCTCACCGCAATCTTAAACAGCTTACTGCTCTCTGCGATTTGCTTTGCACGTGCCAGTGAACCAACCGTTAATCCCACTACAGCTCCACCGCCGCGTGCCTGGCTCATCTGCACGTCATAGCCCGGATGGCTGGATAGTCCCGGGTAATGCACCGCATCCACCTTCGGATGTTTCACCAGAAACTCCGCGATCTTCATCGCATTGTTCTGCTGGGCGTCCATGCGCAGCTTCAGCGTCTTGAGTCCGCGCAGCAGCAGAAATGAATCGAATGGCGCCAGCGCGTTGCCCTCGGCATTTTGCAGAAAGTGAATCTCCTGTGCCAGGGATTCGTCCTTCACCACAACTACTCCTCCAGTCACGTCACTATGTCCACACAGGAACTTAGTAGCTGAGTGCAACGCGATATCCGCGCCCAGTGCCAATGGATTTTGCAGATAGGGAGACATGGTGCTGTTGTCGACGCAGAAGAGGATGCCGTGCTGCTTTGCGATGGTTGCGATGGCCGTAAGGTCCAGCACCCGCAGCAGCGGATTGGTCGGCGACTCCACAAAGATCAGCCGCGTAGCGGGCGTAATCTTCGCAGCGAGTCCTGCCACGTCTGAAGCGTCCACATAGCGCACAGTAATTCCAGACCGATTTAGCACCTTAGCAAAGAGTCGCGTTGTTCCACCGTACAGATCCCAGTCTCCCAGAATCTCATCGCCTGTCTTCAGCAGGCGAGCGACCGAGGTGATCGCCGCCATGCCGCTGGCAAATGCAAAACCATGGCTGCCGCCTTCCAGACTGGTGACCTGGTCTTCCAGGACATGCCGCGTCGGGTTGCCGCTGCGTGAGTAGTCATACCTGCCGAAGCTGTCTGCCGCCTCCTGCTCAAACGTCGCCGTCTGGTAGATCGGCGTGACCATGGGACGATTTGGATCATTCGGGCTGGCATCAAAGTGAACAAGGCGCGTAGCAAATTTCATTATTTGGCTCCGAAGACAACTTCGAAAGCTTGTTCGAAGTCAGCGATCAGATCCTGCGGCGCTTCCAGTCCGACAGAGAGCCGAATCAGCCCGTCAGGGATACCTAGCTTTGCGCGCACTTCTGGAGTGAGGTCACAGTGTGAAGCCGTAGCCGGATGCGTGATCAGTGTCTCCACGCTTCCCAGGCTCTCTGCGCAGGTAGCCAGCTTGAGCGCGTTGATGAAGTTCAGCGTGTCTTCGGTGCTTGCGTTTAGTTCAAATGCCAGCATGCCTCCAAAGCCCTTCTGTTGCTTCTCTGCCAGCGCTTTTTGCGGAAACGAATCCAGACCAGGATAGTAAACATGCGCGACCTTGGGATGATTCTCCAGCCATACCGCAATCTGTCCTGCATTGCTGCAGTGCAACGCCAACCGTGCTGGCAATGTCTTGATGCCTTGCAGTGCGAGCCACGAATCGAAGGGGGCCTGAATGGTGCCGATCGTCTTGCGCACCAGCCGGAGCCGCTCGATGATCACTTCATTGTGCGTTGCCAGCGAGCCGCCGATGGTGGCGTTATGCCCGTCGATGTACTTCGTTGTCGAGAGCATGGAGATATCGGCGCCGAGATTCAGGCAGTTCTGTAGCAGAGGGGTCAGGAAGGTGTTATCCACTGCCAGCAGCAGGTTTTCATGCGAATGCGCCAGTTCCGCCAGCGCCTTCACGTCAGAGAGCTTCAGGTTCGGATTGGCCGGCGTCTCCACGAACAGCAGCCGAGTATTCGGCTTGATGGCCTTTTCTACCGCTGCCAGATCCGAAGTATCCACAGAGGAGTACTCAATCCCAAAATTTCCGATCACCTGGTGGAAGAGCCGCGATGTGCCGCCGTAGATCACGTCCGAGAGAATCACGTGGTCGCCTGCTTTCAGGAGTCCCATGCAGAGCGTGGTGATGGCTGCCATACCGGAGCGGAAGCAGAGAGCCGTCGTGGTCCCTTCGACCGCGGCAATCGCCTGTTCCAGCGCATTGACGGTCGGGTTTGCTCCGCGCGAGTAGCCGTATCCCTTCGTAACGCCCACGCTTTCATGGATGTAGGTCGCTGTCTGATGGATCGGGAAGAGGATCGAGTTGGACTGGCTCTCGTAGACTCGATTCGAGTGGATCACGAGTGTGGACGGCTGAAAATCTTTCTGGTCAGACAAAATGATTCCTTTCGCAACGCAAACGCCGTATAGGCGCGCTTCAGAATGCTTGATCCGCCGGGGCAGGATCATCTGGCCCGGAAGATGCGCCTCAGGCTGGGGCCACTGCGCGTATCAGATAAGTTTAGTCTGTCTGGGAAGGGAACGTCGCGCGAATCTGCCTACCGCCGATTGCCGCCCTACGGATAGACCTTCAGCCGTGCCGGGGTGGCGTCGGAAGCGCAATCGTGGCCGCACTGCTTGCAGTAGACATCTGTGATGCGGATATCGCGGAAGCAGCGACCGCAAACCGGTGCCATCTGGAACTGGCATTGGGGGCAGAAATTGTAGGTAGAGTTGATCTGCGTGCTGCAGTTAGGGCAACGCGACAGGAGAGGTTGCCGCAGCAAGAAGTAGACCACTGCGCCGATCCCGCCCGGCATTACCACCACCAGCAGCATCCATAGCTTGGCAGACATATTGCGGCGTTTCACATCACGGCTGACGTAGCCCACGAGCAATACGTAGCTGGCAATCGCCGTACCCCAGGAGTAGCCCATCAGCAGGCGCATAGGCATCATGTTTGGCTTGTTGTGTGGCAGATAGCCGTGGAAGAGATACTGCACGCCGATAAAGACGAGTACGGCCAGCACCATGGACCACACTGGAATCATGTCCAATTCATGATCGCCCTGGTGCAGATCGCGATTTGTCTTCCAATTATTCATGGCTGGGTCCGGTTATACCGAATCATCTCCCTGGTGATGATTGCGGCGAAGCCACACAAAGATCAGCGCGGTCGCTGTGACTGGCAGAAACCAGAGACCGAGCAGCATCATTTGGCTGCCACCACGCAACGCAGCGAAAACATCATCCGATAGCTCCGCTGCGTCATACTGCGCCAGTCCACTCCACGCGGCATAGCAGATGATGGCGATCATCATAGAGCCAATGGTGAGCGGTAGCCAAAGAGTGCGGCGTTGGAGGGTCACCTGTTGCATGGCGAGCGCGCGTTCGTGTACTACGCGATGGGTGCGGCCTACGCGGGTAACATCCGCTGCCAGCGGAAGACCTCGCAGAGCTTGCCGTACCTGAAATTCGTCCATGTGGGGATTGCTCACGACGCCTCCTCTCCGGTGTGGCCATACTGCAGCCTCTCCAGGTGTGGACGTAGCGCTGCCAGCCCCCGGTACAGGCGTGACTTTACCGTAGAGAGAGGCGCCCGCGTGACGGTAGCAATCTCTTCCAGCGAAAGTTCCTCATGAAAGCGCAGCGTCAGAACCTCGCGATAATTTGCATCCAGTTGCAGCAGTACCTCGGCAAGCAGTGCATTCTGTTCGCCTAAGCGCAGATAATCGAGCGGAGAAGGTTCATCGCTGGCAATCTCAAACGGCTGGGCATCTTCAGCGTTTTCCGCCATCTCGTCCAGGCTGGCCACACGGCGCTTGCGTGAGTTGTCAATGACCAGGTTGCGCGCGATGGTAAATAGCCAGGTATCGAACCGTGCGCGGCCGTCATACTGTGTGCCTCGTGTGAGCACGCGCATCCATGTTTCCTGAAACAAGTCTTCTGCCAGATCGCGCTTGCCGGTGAGAAATAGAAGGTAGCGCAGCAGTCGGTGTTGGTATTGCTCAATCAACAGATCCAGCATCTGCGTGTCGTGCTTCTTCAATCCGCGCGCTATGACTGCGTTCGACGCAATCGCCTCAGCGGCGATAGCTTGTGAAACGGCAGTAGTGATAGCAACGGTACGCATAATGTCTTCCTTAAGGTATATACGCAAATTCCGGGCGAAAGACGCGTTAATTTGCCAGATATTTAGTAGATCCTCCACTCTCCTTTGCCGATGGCCCAACCCCGCCACTTCCGGCAGGAGTGGCTACGGACGGGTAAAATGGCTGAATGGACGTTCTTTACGGCCTCCACCCGGTGGAGGAAGCGATTCGAGTCCGGCACGGCGCGCTGGATCGCGTCAGCATAGCGCGCGAGGCCCGCGACGGTCGCCTCGATCATCTGGTGCAGGCTTGCCGAGATGCCGGCATCCGCGTAGCTATGGAGCCGCGCGACCAACTGACCCGCTACGCGAATACAGATGCCCACCAGGGCGTCGTCGGCTTCATCCGCGAGCGCAAATTTCTGACCATCGAAGACCTGCTGGAGACGCAAAAACCAGCGGGTGAATACCGATTCTTTCTCGCGCTGGATGGCGTGGAAGACCCACACAATCTGGGCGCTCTGCTGCGCACAGCCGACGGAGCCGGTGTGGACGGCGTGCTTCTGCCCGACCGTCGCTCCGCTCCGGTGACTGCTACCGTGGCCAAGACATCCGCCGGGGCGACCGAGCACGTCCGCCTTGCCAAGGTAACCAACCTTGTCCGTGCGCTGGAGAAGCTGAAGGCGCAAAACATATGGTGCATCGGCCTGGACGAGCGTGGCGAGAAGACTTACGACGAGTTTGATTTCAAGGCGGATTGTGTGCTCGTGCTTGGCCGCGAGGGCGAAGGCCTGCACGACCTCACGCGCAAGACGTGCGACCACTTGCTTCGCATTCCCATGGCCGGTGGCGTCTCATCGCTCAACGTTTCTGTTGCAGGCGCGGTGGTAATGTACGAGGCGGCGCGGCAACGGCGCAGCGCAACGGCTCCGGCTGCTGTGGCAGCGCCGGTCAAGGCGCAGAAACCGCGCAAAGGGCTGGGTTCCTAGCCGTGCGCGCCTATCGTTTTCTCATCGCCGGTGCGTTGTTTGGATGCGTGGCAGTCCTGCCTCTGACCGCGCAGCAGGCTCCAGCGCCGCCGCCAGCTCCCGCTGATTCGCAGCCGCATGGTTCTGTCATTTTTTCTCGCAACGACGATCCGGAAACCACTGCACAGACGGCTACTGTATCCAGCACTGCAACAGTCCCGGAACTGACGGATAGTGAACGCGACGCCCTTACTTTCACCAGTTATGTGCTGGACGTGCACATAACGCCTGCGGATGCCATGCTTGCCGTGCGCGCCAAAGTCACGCTGCACAACGAAAACGAGGTTCCGCTGGCGCATCTGGCTCTGCAACTCTCTTCCACGCTGCACTGGGAGAGCATCGAACTGAATGGCCGCAAGCTGGGCCCGCAGGAGTGGGTCCAGCATCCACGCGATACCGACGCCGACCACACGGGGCAGGTAACAGAGGCCATCATTACACCCGCTGTTCCGTTGGCGCCCGGCGCTAGCGTCTCGCTGACGGCGATCTATTCTGGAGCCATTGCGCAAACGGCGCAGCGGCTTACCCGCATCGGTGCACCGGATTCTGCGGCAAATTCGGCGGACTGGGACCGTATTTCAACGGACTTTACCGGGCTACGCGGCTTCGGCAACGTGCTGTGGTATCCGGTGGCCTCGCCCTCGCTCTTTCTGGGCGATGGAGCGCGGCTCTTCCAGGCCGTTGGCCGCATGAAATTGCGTCAAGCCCAGACGATCCTGCAGCTGCGGCTCACGCTGGAGTACACCGGCGCTACGCCTTCCTTGGTTGTTCTCAATGGCGAGAGCAAAGCGCTCACCAGCAACGGGAATGAAGAGATCGCAGCGGCTGCGGGCATACCGCGCGCGGCTACAGCGGAGTTTGCCGCCCAGCGCATCGGTTTCCGCATGCCGAGCCTGTTCATCGTAAGTGCGCCGCTGGTTCCATCTGCGGACAAGACGGCGCCGTTGCATGCGCATACGGTGCATCCGGAGTTGCTGACGCCCTATACCGCCGCTGCTGGCCAGGTCTTGCCGCTGCTTACGGATTGGGTAGGGGTTCCGCGTCCCTTGACGCTGATTGACCTGCCAGAGAGCAATGATCAGCCGTTTGAGACGAACGGTCTCCTGGCGCTGGGCTTGCATGCCGCACAGCCCTCAGAGCTGACGCTGCAGATGGCGCATGCGCTGGCACGGCGGCCCCTGGGCGATGTGCCTCCGCGGGCGTGGATGGATGAGGGGCTGGCGCAGTTTATGGCGCTGCTGGAGATAGAGCAGGTCCACGGGCGTGAAGGCGCTGTGACGGAGATGAACCAGCATGGCACGGCGCTGGCTGTGGCGGAGCCGGATCTTGGGGATACGGCGGAAGGCGCAAATGCTGGCCAGAGTCTAATTTTGGCAACGGATGAGATCTTCTATCGGACCAAGGCGGCGGATGTGTGGTGGATGCTGCGCGATATGGTGGGCGATACGGCGCTGCAGCAGGCGCTGGCGCGTTACCGTGCAACGGCTGCGCAGGCGAAGGAGCCATCGATGTTCCAGAAGCTGCTGGAACAGGCTTCAAAGAAGGATATGGAGTGGTTTTTTGATGATTGGGTGTACCGCGATCGCGGCTTGCCAGACCTCTCGATTGCCAACGTTGTGCCGCGCCAGATATTGGGCAAAAACTCCTATTTGGTGGCGGTAGAGGTTGCAAATGACGGCTACGCCACGGCTGAAGTACCGGTGATTGTACGGGCTGGAACGGTGTCGATCACGGAGAGGCTACGGGTTCCTGCACGGGCGCATGCTACGACGCGCATCCTGTTCGATGGCGTACCGCAGGAGGTGCAGGTGAACGATGGCTCGGTCCCTGAGCTGCGTGCCACGGTGCATCACAAGCAGATCCAGACGGCATCTCCACAGAAATAGCTAGTGGCGTTGTTTTGCTGCAGGCTTGTGGGGCGTGCCGGTCGTCCAGGCCTCATTGCTCTCATTCAGGGGGCCGATGCCGCCTTCCATTGCCAGGCCGTTCCAGGTCCGTTGGGCTGTCGTGTCCAGGTAAATAGGCGAGGGGGAACTGCGGTCTGCCCTGGAGGCTTCAGGGGGCGTTGGAGGGGCAGGTAGGACCGCCTCTACGCCATCGCCGAGCTGGGGAACGGCCTTGGCCAGCGCCAGCAGGCGGGAGGGCAGCACGCCGCCGCGTAGGTGCAGGATGACGCTATTGCAGCGTACCAAGCCATCCATAACAGCGGGAGAGGGCGCGCCGAGCGCAAACTGAACAGGATCGAGCACCGCGCCTCCAATAACGGCTGCATCGTGATGTTTCTTGCCTGCGGGGCCCGCAGGGAGAGTGTGCAGGTGCAGGTTTGCGACCGTGATCGGCGCGGCTACTCCGGGGACATGCAGGGTGAGGAGCGGCAGTGTTGCCGCGCCCTGCCACTGGGCCGCAGCGGGGCTGGCGGCGCGGTTGTTGTGAACGGATTTGGTGGGTGTAGGCGCGGTAATGGGCGCGTAGGTGAATACGCCGTTGATGATGCCCTCCGCGGCAAAGGTTGGGGCAATGCGGTTGCTGGCGTGGCGCGCCATCTCCAGTAACTGCCCCGCTGGAATGTTCTGCGCCGTGAACTGTAGTGCGGGCTGGGGCTTGCCACGCAGGGTGGATATTGACCCCTCTGCCAACAGAAAGCCGCTGCCCAGCGGAAGCGCGCAATGAATGGCGTCAAACGCATGCAGCTTGTCCAGAGAAGCGGCTGTGCAATGGATGTCGAGCGAAAGGGTGCGTTCTGCCACAAAGTCTGCACGGCGCACGTCGTCCAGGTGCACCTTCGTATCAATCTGCGCTGAACCGAAGAGCCCGGCAACCGTGGCGCTGGCATTGATCGCACCACGCCATCCGGCATCACGCCGCATCAGCATGCGGCTCACATCGCCTAACTGTGCCTTCTCCCAGCTGGCAGAGAGTTGCAGCGGGATAGCATCCAACGTGGCGGCGCGCTCAAAGGTTCCCTCGATCCGCAGCAGCCCCGTGCCAGCCGCATTCATATCTGTGCGCACGGGATGTGCTTCCATGCGGACGTGCCAGGTCTCCGGCTGCGAGAGCCAGAGCGCGAGCTTGGCATCGGTCAGGCTGAAGGGCATTTTTTCGTCGCCGTACTTGATGTTGACGCGTGCCTGTGTGGTCTCGATGTAGGGGAAGCGAGGTACGCTGCCGGCTCTCCGCTGTTCGGTTGGCGCGGTGTGGATTTGCGCGGCCTGCAGCAAAATGCTGCTGATGTTCCACTCGCCCGCGGCATTGCGAACCAGGTTGACGCTGGGCTCGTCCAGCGAGATGGTGGAGAACTCCAGGCGGCCGCGCCACAGCGAGCTGATATGCAGCGACGCGGTCACGGTGTTGGCGCGCATGAACGGCTCGTAGCCGAAGGCGGGATTCTCGCCCACAACAAAGTTCGTCAGGGTGAAGGCCGGTGTGGGCAGCAGCCGCAGGCTCACATCATCAAGATGCACGGGCCGCCCAAGGCTTCCGCCGATGCTGGTGGCGATGCCGTGGCGGTACCGGTTCAGGGTGAGATACGGCGGCAGCAGGATGAGCAGCAGCAAGATAACGACAGCCGAAATAATCCACCAGCGGCGGCGTGTTTGGCGTGGATGCGTAGTTTGGATCGGGTCTTCGGTCATTGAGCGGTCGTGCAGTGTGCAATCCCTATTTGATCAGGTGCAGTGTTCTAGTCCAGCGGGTGCCGTCAAAGAAGTGAATGATGATGTGGAACATGAAGGCGAAGCGATCGCTCAGACTCTGTTTATCCATCTGGTCAGCTGGCGTTTTGAACGACCAGTAGACGAAGAGGGGGCGGCCCACGATGTTTTCCCGCGGCACGAAGCCCCAGTAACGGCCATCGAGCGAATCCAGCCGGTTGTCGCCCATGGCAAAGTATTTGCCCTGCGGAACCACGAGATCGTCGCCCTGGATGTGGGTGGGCAGGTCCAGCGCCCAGGTTTCGGTCACGCCGTTGCCCAGGCTCGTGGGGATGGAGGGGAAGTCGTCGCGATAGGCCTGATAGCTGTGGTCGGGATTGCCGTCGTCCACTGGCATGGCGGCCTGTGGCTCGGTCTGGGCGACGCCGTTGAGGTACACGATGCCGTTGCGGAGGTGCAATTTGTCGCCCGGAACGCCGACCACGCGCTTGACCAGGAAGAGGTCCGGCTCGCCCGGCTTGAGGAAGACAATGATGTCGCCGCGGTGCACATCGCGGTAGTGAACCAGCGGCATCCAACTGGTCTTTGGCGCAATGGTGATGCGGTCCACCAGCACGTGGTCGCCGATCAGCAGAGTCTGGGTCATCGATGCCGAGGGAATCTCAAAGTTCTGAAAGATGAAGGTGATAACGAACAGCCCGGCCACCAGCACCGTGGCGATGGACGCAATGGACTCCAGCAGAGTTTCTTCCCGGGGAGGCAGTTCGCCGGTCTCTTCGGGTGGGGGCGGTGGTGTCTTCGGCAACGGGTTCCTCCTGGCTGTATTGAAAGTGTATCGCGGGTGCTACGCGCACGGGGAAGAGTGTCGGGCGTTTGACGTAACCATCGCCCGAATATTCACTCTATCTGCGGTTGGAATGGGATTCAGACCAGCACTCAGCGCACCACATGCAGGGTGCGACTCCAGCGGGCTCTATCGAGCAGGGACGCTGGCGCTGGAGCCTCTGTGACGGCTAGCGTCCCCGGACGCGGTGGTGGTGCTTCAGCGTCTGGCTGGCGCAGCGAGAGGTAGATCAGCAGCGGCTCGCCCACGATGGTTGCGCGGGGCACGAAACCCCAGTAGCGGCTGTCCTGGCTGTCATTGCGGTTATCCCCCATCACGAAATAGCAGCCGGGCGGCACGGTGAGTTCGCCGTTTTTCACCAGTGAGCGCATCTGGATCCACCAGCGCGTCTCCACGCCGGGGTCGGCCTCGCCCATCTGGGGAAAGTTGTCGCGGAAGTTGTCTGTGCGCGTGGGCCGGTAGATAGCATAGGGTTCGCGCAGCGGCGTGCCATTCACGTAGACCACGCCGTCGAGCAGGCGAAGACTGTCTCCGGGCAGGCCGATAACGCGTTTCACCAGATGCAGCGAGGCATCCACCGGATAGTGGAAGACGACGATCTCGCCTCGCTGAATCCTGCCGTAGGGCAGAAGCCAGCGCCATGGCCCGGCAGGGCCGTAGACCTGCTTGTTGACCAGCAGAAAATCGCCGACCAAGAGCGTGCGTTCCATGGACGCAGAGGGAATGCGGAAGGGCTGCACGATGAAGGTGAGGATAAACAGCGCGATGGTGACGATGCGCGCCAGCGACTGCAGCATGGGGAGCAGGCCGGATTCGGAGATGACCCGAGGAGGTACCGCATCCGCGGTATCGATCGGTGGCCCCGCTGGCTCCACAATGGTTTGGTGGCTGGTAAATTCCTGGCTCAAAGCTGGGCACCATCGTCTGGGGTTGCGGGGGTTGTGGAGCACAGCGTCTGGTAGGCTACCTGCGCCGCCCGCTGTTGGGCTTCTTTCTTGGTGGCCGCAGTGGCGGAGCCAAGCACGGTGCTCTTGCCGTCCTTTTCCAGCCGTACTTCAATGGCAAAACTCTTCAGGTGGTCTGGTCCGCTCTCGGATGTCACGGCGTAACGCGCCTGCCCCAGATCGGACGCCTGCAGATGCTCCTGCAGTGCGGACTTCCAGTCGCCGATGGCGCCGCCTTCGCCGATGACGGCGGCCAGCGCCGGCAGCGCGGGGTCCACAATAATGCGCGACACGAACGACGCTGCAACGGACATGCCGCCGTCCAGATAGAGTGCAGCGACAATGGCTTCCATCGCGTTGGAGAGCAGCGCAGGCTTACGGCGTCCGCCGGTACTCTCTTCGCCTTTGCCCAGCCGCAGATAGTCGCCGAGGTGGATGTCCTGGGCGGCTTCGGCCAGATGTTTACGGCTCACCAGGGAGGCGCGGAGTCGCGTCAGGTCGCCTTCATGCAGATGAGGAAAGCTGCGGTAGAGCTTCTCCGCCACAATCAGCCCAAGCACGGCGTCGCCGACAAATTCGAGCTGCTCATTGTCTTCCGAGGTAATGACAGCAGTGCTCTTTCCTTGAGAGGCATTGTGCTCGTAAGCGAGCGAGCTATGCGTAAGCGCCAGCTCCAGCAGCGCAGGCTGGTGAAAGCTGTGGCCCAGATGGGCGATCAGAGCCCGGTCGTTCTCAAACGTCTCACGATGCTTACTCACTGCGGCGCTCCCGAGGGGCTTTCAAGCACTCTCTGCCTCTAGTTTAACCTTGCAGCCCGTCTTGCGCTGCAAAGTTCAACGTTTTGGGGCGGGAATCGTAATGGGTTCCGGCTTGTAGGAGTCCTTTTCCGCCTTGCCCGTGGGATCCAGCGGAGTATCCGTATCTTCCTTCTGCTCGGTACGGCGAGGCACCACGAAGGGCTGATTCAGACCTTTTTCCGCGGCAGCTTTGGTATCTGCACGGCCATCGCGGCTGACGAGTGCGGCGCGGTACTCGGCCAGCGCTTTTTCGCGCTGATCCTGTATGTCGTAGATCCGCGCAATGTAGATGTGCGACCAGGCGGTGGTGCGCGGGTCTTTGGAGAGCGAGATCGCCTGCTGGAAGCTGTTGAGCGCGTCGTCCATCAGGCCGTCATGTGTCTCAATGCGTGCCATCAGGAAGTGTGCGCGGGCAGCGTCGGGATCTTTCTGGTCCAGTGCTTTTTGTATCAGTTCGGACGCGCCGTCGGTATCGCCGCGAAGCAGTTTCATCTCGGCCAGGTCCAGCCCGGAGAACTGGCGCGTTGAGCGGCGGAGAACGTCGGAACTGCCTTTGGGATCAAAGGTGACCTGTAGTGCGCTGTGTTTTTCGCGGTCCACATCCATGCCGTAGACCATCTCGCCGATGTTCTGGTTCAGTCCGCCGGGATCACGCTCAAAGAGCTGCAGTTGCTGATAGAAGTACTGCGTCAGGATGTATCCCTGCTTCACATCGTGCGCTGCCAGGTCGCGACGCACTTGCTCCAGATGATGTTCATAGCTGTTCATGCGCACATCGTAATCCGCTTGTTCGGAACGGTCTTTCGACGCGGGCTTGCGTGGGCGCGCGTCTGGAATCTCCAGCGTGCGGGCTTCAATGCCCTTGATCAGGCATTCGGTGACCAGTGCAGTGACATCATTCTTGTAGATGGAGTCCAGAGGTGCGTCCTGCACCGTACCCAGCAGCGGCGCCAGCCGTGCGATGGAGCCAGAACGCGCGTAGATCAGCGGTTCAATCTCGTAGTGCAGGTAGATGTGGCGAATCTGGTCCAGACGCACGGGGAGCTGCGTGGGGGTAGATGTCTTCTGCGGCGAAGTAACCAGGATGTAGTCCGTGCCGTAGATGCGCGCATTCGTCTCAGCAGGGGAGAGCAGGGGCTCCAGCAGAACGAGGAAGCGGCGACCGTCGTAGGCGCTGGTAGGCTGCTTCAGATAGACATTGGTCTCCAGGATCATGCGCGTGAGCGGCTCGTGCAGGCGAGCGGTGAGGGCTTCGTACTCCGGGCGGTATTTGACCCAGATGAGATGCAGCTGCGTGTCGCGGGCAAAGGCCTGCAGCTCGGGAAGCATGTTCGCGACGGCGTTGGCGTCAGGCGGCATATCGGATTCGCCCACGCTGAGCGCAAGCTGCGGCGTGAGATAGACGGCGAGCGAGACATACTGCGCCAGGTTTCGGGCAGGGTCGCTGACACGATGGTTGCTGATGTAGCGGCACAGCACATCACGATCGTCGCGCGCGATGGAGGAAGCAACCAGCGCCTCATTCACGTCATCACGTACCCGCTGGCGGACAGGATCGGACTCTGCCAGACCGGCGTCGTAGCCGCAGACGTTAAGCGCGGCGGCGACGGAAAACAGACCTTCGTTGCTCTCCAGCGTGATGGCTGGGCCAGTCGCATCCACGGCATAGGGGCGCTGCACGGGCTTCGGCGTCTCTTCTTCTTGTTTGGGCGCAGCGTTTTCGTCGCCGGGGCCGGAGATGGAGGACGAAGAGTTCTTTTGCGCCATAAGCATGGCGGGAAACAGCAGCAAAGCCAGCAGGCAGAGCAGCAGCTTCCGGAGTGGACCGGACCGGACGGGATGGAGCGATGTGAAATGGAAGAAGGACATCAGGCTGCGGAACTCACCATTGCTTCTAAAGATTGCGCTCAGATTTGGACGTTCGTGGGCGTATAGGGTGAGTGTATGAGCCGCGCCATGCAGGGTCAAACGGCTGCCCCCAAGAGACCTGCTTAGCCGCGGACCGAGATGCCGGTGTAAGAGAGCAGAACGCGTCCGCGGGTGGGCTGATCGAACACCGTCGCCGGCACAAACTTGCTGAAGAGCAGCTTGTTGGCGAGCTGGGCGCGAACCTCGCCGCTTACATAACCGGAGACTACGCGGAAGTCATAGACGTCGCCGTTTGCGGTAACGAAGGCTTGCACTACGATAGGCTGTCCGTTGGCATCGGACTGGATCAACTGCGTATCCGACCCGCCGGAAGCGTACAGGAAACGTGGGGCTGTGGCCGCTCCCGTGGGATCGTCACTCGCAATGGCCTGATCCGGCGCCGAGGCTACCCCGAGCAGGAGAACGACTGCGCCAAGCATCACCAGGGCGCTGGCCAGACCGGCAGAGGCCTGCAACGCCAGCGGCGCCAGAGTATTGTTCCACGCCAGTTGCAGGCGGTCTAACGCCGTAATGCGGTCCGGTGCGGAGCACTGTGAAAGGGCGACGCGCAGCCGCAGGCTGAGGTCGGCTGGAGCTTTGGCCGGACCAAGCGAGGCCAACGAATTCTGCATGGCGCGCCACTGGGCGAATTCGGTATTGCACTCTTCGCAGCCAGTCAGATGGCGCTCCAGCGCCTGCATTACCGTGCCGCTGACGGCACCATCAAGATACGCGGAGAAGTGAGCACGCGCCTGTCTGCACGAAAGAGAAGCTTGCGAACGGATCATCATGCCACCCCCTGCCCGGCAGCGAACAGATAGCCTTTGAGTGCGGCACGTCCACGCATCAGCCGCGATTTGACGGTCCCGATATTGATATTCAGAATTTCTGCGATCTCGTCGTAGGCAAAGCCCTCAATCTCACGCAAAATGACCACGGTACGGAAGTTTTCCGGCAGCTTGCGCAGCGCCTCTTCCACGCGCGTTTTGGTTTCCTGTGCCGCAGCGCACTCCAAGGGAGAACGCCCGCTGTCAGCCAGAGTATCGCTCAGACAGAAGGCAGAGTCGGCGTCATTGCCGTCCCCTGTGATGGGAGAATCGATGGTGAGTTCCTGGCGTTTGTGGCGCGACCACCAGCGGCGGCGATTGGCTGCCTCATGCAGCGCGATGCGGTAGAGCCATGTTTTAAGGCTTGCATCGCCATGGAAGCCGTTGATGCCGCGGAAGACCTTCAGGAAGACTTCCTGGGTAATGTCGGCAGCGTCAGAAGGATCGTTCAGGCTGCGGGCAATGACGGAGTAGAGGGGCTGGTGATAGAGCGCAACCAGCAGAGCAAACGCTTCCTCAGAGCCGGCCTTGAGGTCGGCAACGAGGGCTGCCTCGCCGGACTGCACTGCAATCGCGCTTGCCAGATTTCCCACTGCGGTGCCCGCCTGCATATTCGGGTCCTCTCTACCTTACGATTCGCACTCAAGGATGTGCAAGTCATCCAGGCCCTGTGTGCTGCGCCGCCGGCGGCCGAGTGCTCGCTCACTCTACAGATTTAGACACCATGTGCTCCGCTTTGTTCCGAAAATTCTCGGCTTTTAGGCCTCCCCGGGCGGAAAAGAGCTCGTCTAAGAAATCCAGCAGGCGGGTGAGCGACTTTTTTGCCCCATGCGGTTTAAGGCTTCAATAGATTTGCATCAGGAAAGGAATATTCCCATGAATCGTACAGTTCTGAGCCTAGCTTTTGGAGCTCTACTACTTGCAGGCACGGCTGCCAACGCGCAGGTGTATGTCCACATTGGGCCGCCGCGGCACCCACGCGAGAT
>DASWOP010000230.1:0-10800 GCA_036404255.1 Acidobacteriaceae bacterium
TTCGGCAACAGCAGCAGCGCCACAGCGCCAAGAAACGAGATGTAGATCGTCCACGCAACCATAATCAGAACGCCAACTTTACTTGCTGCACAATCTGCATTGCCGTGCTATTCACCACCGCCAGCACCATCTGCGGATACAGCCCAACCGCGAACATCAGCGCAATCGCCGGCGCCAGCGCCACGCGTTCGCCTGTTGTCAGGTCAGGCATCGCGGCCCACCGCGGATTCAACGCGCCGGTAAACACTCGCTGGATCACCCCAAGAATAAAAATCGCCGTCACCAGCAGGCCGAGCACGCTCAGCGAAGAAGCCCACGTCGCCAGCGGGAACGCGCCCTTGAAGATCAGGAACTCGCCCACGAATCCATTCAGTCCCGGCAGCCCGAGCATCGAGAAGAGCGCAATGCCCATCAGCCCGGCCATCACCGGCACTACCTTGCGCAACCCGCCAAAATCGTTCCGGCCCAGCAATCCGCCGCTGCGTTTCTCCAGCAATGCGAGGAACCAGAATACCGTCGCCGCCGTCAGCCCATGATTGAACATCTGCAGCATCGCGCCATTCATCGCCGCATACTTCTGCGAGAGCAGCGCCGCGTCGTTGCCGGTAAACTTCAGCACCGCGAAGATCGCCAGCAGGCAGTAGCCAAGATGATTGACCGACGAGTACGCAAAGATGCGCTTCAAATCCTTCTGCGCCAGCGCCGAATAGGCCGAGAGCACAATCGTCGCCACCGCGAGCCACAGCAGCGGCGTCAGCACCTGCTGCATCTGCGCGCCAAAGATCGGCAGCAGGATGCGCAGGAAGCCGTAAACGCCCATCTTCGACATCGCGCCCGTCAGCAGGATCGTCGTCCCCGTCGGCGCCTCGGCATACGCATCCGGTAGCCACGTGTGGAACGGCACCATCGGTACCTTCACCGCGAATCCCAGAAACGCACCCGCAAAGATCAACATCGCCAGATGTTGCGGCGTGAGGAAGTGGTGTCCGGCCAGCTTTGCCGTTACCGCCGGCATCAACTGTCCGCTCTGCGCCAGCGCCGCCAGCTCCGAGAAATCAAACATGCGCGTCGCGAGGAACAGCGCCAGGAATGCGAGCAGCATCGCCACGCTGCCCACCATCGTGTACACCAAAAATTGCATCGCCGCGGGCGTACGCCTCGCCCCGCCCCATATCCGGATCAGGAAAAACGCCGGGATCAGGCTCAGCTCCCAGAAGATAAACCAGTGAAAGAAATTCAGCGCAGTAAACGTCCCGAAGAGGCACGCCTGCAGCAGCAGCACCAGCGCGAAATACAACGGTACCCGCTGCTCAATCTGCCACGAAGCCGCCATCGCAATCGGCACCACAATCGCCGAGAGCAACAGCATCAGCAGCCCCAGCCCGTCGATGCCCACGCGATAATCCGCGCCCAGCATAGCCACCCACACGTGCCGCTCTTCAAACTGCATCGCGCCCGTTGCACCGTTGAAGCAGTGCCAAAGCAGCAGCGTCATCGCCAGCGCCAGCAGGCTGAAACCCACCGCCAGCCAGCGCGCCACATTCTTGTTGCGCCCACCCGCGGCAAGCACGATCACCGCCCCGGCAACCGGCACAGCAGTCAACACGCTCAGATAAGGGAAGCCGGTCATCGCGCGCTCCAAACCAGAAAACCGGTCAGCACAATCAGCGCAAAACCAATCATCCGCATATAGCTCTGCACGCGCCCGCCCTGCAGCAGCGACAGAATATGTCCGCCCACGGTCACGCTCTCGCAGCCTTCATCGAACCCGCCATTCACCACGCGCGTATCCACAAAATCATCCACGTGCGCCAGCCCAAGGAACGCATACTTCACCGTCTGCACCGCGCCATTCCATATCCAGCGATCCAGCCATGCGCCCGCGCGTCCAAACCACGCATTCAGCCGCACCACCGTTGCGTGATACAGCGCGTCCACGTAGAACGCATGCGCCAGCACACTGAAAACCTGCGGCTGCATCTTGCCCACCGCATCGGGAGCAGCCTCGCTCACAATCGGCTTGCGCCCGTAGAACCACCAGCCCAGCCCCAATCCAGCAAACACGATCAGCGACGAACTCAGCATCACCGTCAACAAGCCTTCAGCGTGGAACGCCGCAAAATCAAACGCCACATGCTGCCCTTCCAGAAATCCCTGGAACCACGGCCACGCCGGCGTCCCGATAAACCCAAGCAGCAACGCGAACGCCGCCAGAATCACCAGCGGCACCGTCATCACCGCCGGGCTCTCATGCGGAGTATGCACGGCGTGCTGCGCGTCGTCAGTCTTCACCAGCCGCCACGTTCCGGCAAACACGTAATACACCTGCCGCGTCATGTAGAACGCCGTCAGCAGCGCGCCAAACGCGCCCATGTAAAACGGTGCCTGCGACACGCTCCATCCATGCGCCGCATGCAGAATCTCATCCTTGCTCCAGAATCCCGAGAAGAGCGGAAACCCGCACAGCGCCAGCATGCCCACGGCGTACACCACAAACGTCACCGGCATATACTTCCGCAGCCCGCCCATGCGACGGATGTCCTGCTCGCCGCTGCAGCCGTGGATCACCGAGCCCGCGCCCATAAACAGCAGCGCCTTGAAGAACGCATGCGTGATCAGGTGGAACATGCCCACCGACACTCCGCCCACGCCCAGCCCCATCATCATGTAGCCAAGCTGCGATACCGTCGAATACGCCAGGATGCGCTTAATGTCCCACTGCGCCACGGCAATCACCGCGCCAAACACTGCCGTCACCGCGCCCACCCATGTCACCACCTGCAGCGCCGTCGTCGGCGTCAGCAGATCGCCCACGTGCGCGCTCATGAGCGGATAAATTCTCGCGACTAAAAATACGCCAGCCGCCACCATCGTCGCCGCGTGGATCAGCGCGCTCACCGGCGTCGGGCCTTCCATCGCATCCGGCAGCCAAACATGCAGCGGCACCTGGCCGCTCTTGCCCGCCGCGCCGCAGAAGATCAGCAGCGCAATCCCCGTCGAAGCCGCCATGCCGATGGCCGTGCCCTGCGCCACCATGTGCGCCAGCGCGCTCTGCTCCATGCATCCTGCTCCGCCGTCATAGAAGAGCAGCGTGCCCGTCTGCGCGTACAGCCACATCATGCCCAGGAAGAATCCAAGGTCACCAATGCGCGTCACGATGAACGCCTTCTTCGCCGCCGCAGCCGCCTTCGGATTCGCATACCAGAAGCCGATCAGCAGGTACGACGTCAGCCCCACGATCTCCCAGCACATGAAGAGCAGCAGCAGGCTGTTCGCAATCACCACGCCCAGCATCGCGCCCGCAAAGAGCGCGAGGAAGCAGAAGAAGCGCGTGAAATTTTCGTCGTGCTCCATATAGCCGACGCTGTAGATAAAGATCAGCAGACCGACGAACGTCACCATCACCAGCATCACGGCCGTCAGCGGATCAAGCAACCACCCCAGCCGCAGCCACTCCGTGCCAAACTGCAGCCAGCCGAAGTTGAACGTCTCCACCCCGCCAAAGCGCAGCACATGCGCAAACGCGCACAGCGCCAGCAGAAACGACATCCCCATCGACCCGATCGCCAGCGACGCCGCCAGCTTGCGGCTGCCCTGCTTCAGCAGTGCACCCACGCCCGCTGCCAGCATCGGCAGCGCGGGTATCAGCCAGAGATTTCGTACGATCCAGGTCATTCCGTTCCAGTCACACACTTGCAGGTTATGGTTCCCGGCAGCAACGCTCCGCTGCCAAATCTTTCGTTACCGCTCAACCTCGCATCGAGGTCATCTTGTCCAGATCGGTCGTCTTCGAGTGCCGGTACATCGCCAGGATCAACCCCAGCCCCACCGCCGCCTCAGACGCCGCCACCGTAATGGAAAATATCGCAAACATCACGCCCGTCAACGCCTCGGGCCGCGCTCCATACCGCCAAAACGCAATCAAATTCAGATTCGCTGCGTTCAACATCAGCTCAATTCCAATCAGCACCAGGATGGCGCTGCGCCGCGAAAGCGCCCCCGCCAGCCCAATCGAAAACAGCAGCGCAGAGAGCAGCAGATAGCTCGACAGTGGACTCATATCGATTCACCCCGCTCGTGGATCGCCACCACCACCGCGCCAATCAGCGCCACCGTCAGCAACAGACCCATCAGCTCCAGCGGCAGCACATAACCGCGCATCAGCGCAAAGCCGATCTGCTGCGCCGTCACCACCGGCTCCGCCGGCAACACGCGCCCATGCGCTCCGCTTCCGTGGATCGCCCACGCCAGCACCGCAAATACTCCAGTCGCCACCAGCGTTCCCGCTACCCAGAAGGGTGCGCTTCCCGGCCGCGTCACCGGCTCCGCGCTCTGCGTCGTCATAATCGCGAACACCGCCAGAATCGCCACGCCGCCAATGTAAACCAGGATCTGCACAAACCCGGCGAACTGCGCGCCCAGGTGCATATACAGCGCCGCCAGCCCCACAAAGCCCAACGTCAACGCCAGCACACAGTGGATCAGATTGCGCAGTCCCATCGCCGCCACTGTTCCGGCAATCGTGAGTCCAGCGAGTATAAGGAAAGTGATTGTCATGTTGATCGTATGGGCCGTTTTCTATCTTCGGTGATGCAGAAGAATGTCGCTGTGACGCTGGTCACCAGCTCACTCCGCATAGCGGTACTTGCGAACAGCCACACCCTTTCCCTGCCACGACGTTGCACGCCCCAGCACGATAAATGGCCCCGCGATCATCAGGCTGCACACCAGCCACCGCCACGGCCCCATCGGCATAAAACGCCAGACGCCCGCGGCAATAATATTGATCACCGTCATCGGCAGAATGAACTTCCACGAGAAGTTCATCAGTTGATCCATGCGCAGCCGCGGCAGCGTACCGCGAATCCAGATAAACCCGCAGATCAGCGCCAGCAGCTTGGCGAAGAACCAGAAGTACGACGGCACCCACGTCAGGAAGGAGAACGGCGCAGCCCATCCGCCCAGAAAGAGCGTGATCGCCATGGCGCTCGTCGCCATCATGCCCAGGTACTCGCCCAGGAAGAACAGCGCAAACTTGAAGCCGGAGTATTCAATGTAGTATCCGGCGATAATCTCAGACTCGCCCTCCGGCAGATCGAACGGCGAGCGGTTGCTCTCCGCCGTTGCCGCCACCATGAACAGAGCGAACCCCGTGAAGCCCCACGGCGTAAACACAAACCAGTGCGGGAAGATGCCTGAGTAGCTCGCCTGCGCATTTACGATGCTCACCGTCGAGAGCGTGCCCGCGGCCATAATCACCACCACCGCCGCCAACACCAGCGGCACCTCGTAGCTGATCATCTGCGCGATGGCGCGCATGGCGCCAAAGAGCGAATACTTGCTGCGGCTCGACCATCCCGCCATGAACACGGCCAGCTCCACCAGCGAGCTGATGGCGAAGAAGAACAGCACGCCGCCGTTCATATCCGTAATCACCATGCCCCGGCCAATCGGAATCACCGCATAGCCCAGAAATGCAGCCGTCACCAGCAGCAGCGGTGCCAGCAGATGCACCATCTGGTCCGCGCTGCGCGGCACAATATCTTCCTTGGTCAGCGACTTCACACCATCCGCGATGGGCTGCAGAATGCCGAACGGCCCCACACGGTTCGGTCCGTAGCGATTCTGCAACCGCGCCAGCCCCTTGCGCTCCAGTACGGTCGTAATAGCAAACAGCAGCGGAAATAAAATCAGCACCGGCACCACAGACATCACCGCCGAAGCCAGCGGCTGCCACCCTGCCGGCACATACGCCAGCAGCCAGTGCTTCACGATCACAAAAATCTGGTCCAGCATCTGCACGTGGCTCATTTCGTCTCACCTGCTGCCTGCGCAGCTGCTGCAACTCGTGCAGCGGCAGCTTCAGCTGCGGTCTTTGCCTTGGCTTCCGCCTTCGCCCGCTCCACCGCCAGCGCCGCATCCACCGCAGTCGCCTCCGTCGGATGAATCTTCCTGTAGTACGCATTGGACTTCGCCAGTTGCTGCTTATGCAGCATCAACCCGTCAAAGCGGTCGTGCGTGCTCAGGTCGTAGACCACATCCATCTTGATCGCGTCGAAGGGGCAAACCTCCACGCAGATCTGGCAGCTCATGCACACCGAAATATCGATATCGAATACCGCCGGGTAGAACTGCATCTTGCCCGCCGCATCCAGCTTCTTGTCCGCGCTCTTCTTGATCAGAATGCACTTCGGCGGACACTCCTTCTCGCAGATGTGGCAGCTCACACACCGCAGGCCCTTCTCCGCGTCCTCGCCGTCATACACCAGGAACGGGAAATCCCTCGCCGCCTCAATCTGCGGCGCGCGCTCCTCCGGATACTGCAGCGTAACCAGCCGTTCTTTGCTCACGTAGCTGCCGAAGAAGTTCTTGGCAGTCACCAGCATTCCCTTGATAATGCCTTCACCGAGCATGGTGTCTCCTCCGCGGTATCGCCATTAGCGGTCCACCTCGCCCAGCACAATATCCACGCTGCCCAGGATCACCACCACGTCCGCGACGTTGTGGCCCAGACACATCTCTTCCAGCACCGTCAGGTTCACCAGGCTCGGCGGACGCACCCTGTAGCGGTACGGCATCGGCGAGCCATCACTCACCAGGAAGAATCCAAGCTCGCCCTTGGGCGACTCAATCCGCCCATACGCCTCGCCCGCCTTCGGCCTGAAGTTCCTGATCTTCGTCTTCGGGTCCATGATCGGCCCCTCAGGAATCTGCTCCATCGCCTGCTGCAGAATCTTCACCGTCTCGCGCATCTCCAGCAGCCGGATCATGTAACGGTCATACACATCGCCATGGTCGCCCAGCGGCACGCGGAAGTTGAAGCGGTCGTAGATGCTGTAGTGGTCTACCTTGCGGATGTCGTAGTTCACCCCGCTGGCCCTCAGCATCGGCCCGGTAATGCCGGCGTTCACCGCCAGTTCCTTACTCAGCACGCCCACACCCTGCGTCCGCGCCATCAGAATCTCATTCCCCGCGAGCAGCGCTTCATACTCATCCAGAAACTTCGGGAACCCGGCAATCACCTTCTTCGCCTGGTCCAGCCAGCCCGCCGGCAGATCCACGCGGCAGCCGCCAAAGCGCATGTAGTTGCACATCATGCGCGCTCCGGTCAGCGCTTCAAACAGGTCCAGCAGCTTCTCGCGCTCGCGGAAGGCATACATCAGCGGCGTCCCGCTCGATCCCATGTCCTGCATCAGGAATCCCACCAGCAGCGCATGGTTCTGCAGCCGCGTCATCTCGCCCACGATCACCCGCAGATACTCCGCACGCTCCGGCACTTCCACGCCCGCCAGCTTCTCCACCGCCAGCGCGTAGCCCCAGTTATTGGTGAGCGAACACAGATAGTCGAGCCGGTCGGTATACGGCATGCTGCCCAGGTACGTCTCCTGCTCCGCGATCTTCTCGTGATTGCGATGCAGGTAACCGAACACGGGCTTCAGCTTCACCACGCTCTCGCCCTCCATCGTCACATCCATGCGAAACACGCCATGGGTCGACGGATGCTGCGGCCCCATCGAGACCTCCAGTAACTGGACTGCGCTCTCTTCAGGATTCGGCGTCAAAGTGACGCTAGGATAGGTCGTAGTGCTCATTGCCCACCCGTTTCTGCCGCATGCTGCTGGGCGCGGGTCAGCACGTCACCATGTGCCGTCGGCTCATACTCAAAATCGTCCGGCTCCACGTAATCGCGCCGCATCGGATGGTCCACAAACCCTTCCCACATCAGCAAACGCCGCAGATCGTGGTGCCCGTCAAAAATAATCCCGTACAGGTCGAAGATCTCGCGCTCCTGCAAATCCGCACTGCGCCACACATGCATCAGCGACGGCAGATGCACTTGCGTCTCACGGTCCCTGGTCCGCATCCGCAGCGTCACCGGCCCGTGCTTCAGCTCCATCGAATACAGATGGTAGACAGCCTCCAGATAGCCGAAGGCAACGCGCTTCTGCACCTCGTCCACCTCGGTCTCCACGCCGTCCACCAGCTTCTTCACCTTCACCTTTTCGCTGATCTCGCGCTGCGGCCAGTCGATGCCCGTCACATTGGAGCAGAAATCGAAACGCAGCCCCGCCGCATCGCGCAGATACGTCGCCACCGCCACGGCATGCTCCGCATCCAGCAGCAGCGAATGCTGCGCGCACGGGCTCGCATTCGTCACCAGTTGCAGACTGCAGCCGGGAACGTTCGCTTCAATCTCGGCTTTAATCGTCTCCAGATTCATCTTTTCCTACCGTAGAAATCTGCACCAGCGGTGCCTGCCAGATCGTCGAATTGCTCGCCGGTTCCAGGTCGTGCGCGCCAAACTCTGGCACCACAAACTCGCTCGGCCTGCCTGCGGTCAAATGCCGTGGCCGTGTTGATCCCGTCAATTGCTGTTCCTCGATCATCTTCTGTATCGCCATGAAGCCGTCGATCAACGCCTCTGGCCGCGGCGGGCATCCGGGGATATACACGTCCACCGGAATAAACCGGTCGATCCCCTTCAGCACGTTATAGCCCTGCTTGAATGGGCCCCCGGATATCGCACACGCGCCCATTGAAATCACATACTTCGGCTCCGGCATCTGGTTGTACAGCCGGATCACCTGCGGCGCCATCTTCTTGGTCACCGTTCCTGCCACAATCATCAAATCCGCCTGCCGCGGCGAGGGCCGAAAGACCTCCGCGCCAAACCGCGCCAGATCGTACCGCGCCATGGTCGCCGCGATCATCTCAATGGCGCAACACGCCAGCCCAAAGTTCAGCGGCCACAGGGAATTCCTGCGCCCCCAGTTATAGAGCTCCTGGAGGGACGTCGTAAAGATGCCCTGTTTGCTCAATTCGGCTTTTAGCTGCTCATCCATCATCGGGGCCCTAGTTCCACTCCAATACACGCTTTTTGGCCGCCCATACCAGGCCCTCCACCAGCAGCAGGAGGAAGACCAGCATGGCAATGCACTCCCCCGCCGTCAGCGCGGTAAACGCCACAGCAAATGGAATCAGAAAAACGGCTTCCACGTCAAAGATAAGGAAGACGATGGCATACACGTAATAGCCCGGATGGAACTGAATCCACGCGTCTCCGGTCGATTCCAGCCCGCACTCGTAGATTGAATTTTTGCTTCGTCCGCTCTTCTGCGGCGAGTACACCACCGACCACAGCCACGCCATTAAAAGAGGCGTTACTGCAAAGGCCATGGCCGCCAGCAGGAGCACGAATACGGGGAGGTAGGGAAGTCTCGTCATGACCGTCAAATCTACCGTATCAGACCCGGCAAACACGACCTGTGACGCCAGTCACATCCAACCCCGCTTTCCCGTCGCAAAATCATCTTGCGCGGTATTTTCGCAAAGGATGGCGACTACGATGATTGACCTGAAAACTGACTACCTCGGCCTTAAACTGAAGAACCCACTGGTAGTTTCCTCCTCCCCCCTGACCGGATCGCTCGACGGCATCAAGCGCCTTGAGGATGCCGGAGCAGCCGCCATCGTTCTGCCCTCTATCTTTGAAGAGCAGCTCACGCTGGAGAGCAACGCCCTCGACAGCGACCTCTCCCGCGGCACAGACTCCTTCTCCGAATCGACCAGCTTCCTGCCGGACTACGGCAACTATAGCCAGGGGCAGGATACCTACCTGAACCTCCTCCGCCAGGCCAAAGCCACAGCCGGTATCCCCATCCTCGCCAGCCTGAACGGCGCCTCCGCCGGCGGCTGGATCCGCTTCGCCAAGGAGCTGGAAGAGGCTGGCGCCGACGCATTGGAGCTGAACACCTACTCCATCGCCACCAACGCCCACATGTCCGGTGAATCGCTGGAAGAGGCGGTCGTCGACCTCGTCCACCAGGTCAAGCAGTCCACGCACATTCCCGTGGCCGTCAAACTCTCCGCGCAATACACCAGCGTCCCGCACCTCGCCCGCCACTTGGACGACGCTGGCGCCAACGCCCTGGTCCTCTTCAACCGCTTCTACCAGCCCGACTTTGACATTGAGAACCTGAGCGTCGTCCCCCGGCTGAACCTGAGCCGCCCGGAAGAGCTTCTCCTCCGCCTCCACTGGACAGCGATCCTCTACAGCCATCTCCGCGCCCAGCTCGCCATCACCGGCGGCGTCCACTCGGCAGAAGACGTGCTGAAGTCCCTGATGTCCGGTGCGCAGGTTGTCATGATGGCCTCGGTTCTCCTGGAAGAGGGCATCCCCCAGCTCACCGTCATCCAGAACGATCTGGTCAAGTGGATGGACGAGCACGACTACACCTCTATCCAGCAGATGCGTGGCAGCCTCAGCCGCTGCTCCGTGCCGGATTCCTCACCCTTCGAGCGCGGCAACTACATCAAGACCCTCAGCCACTACACCATGCGCCCGCCCACCGTCCCAGCGGCATAAGCCAACTGAAATACTGTTGCAACAAGAAGCGCGGCCCAGGCCGCGCTTTTTTGTGCTCAGCAAACATTTCAACTCTTACCGCTCTGCGCGTTAGTTCCTGGTGACCACCTCTCGCCGACCGTCTTCGCATAAATTGCTTACCCAGCAAGTCTTCTGATACTCTTCCGCACCATGAGCAAATCTCCGCGCATTTCGTGCGGTGTTGGCATTCTCCTCTTAGCCATGATTGGGTGTGGGAGTGGCTCGCATATTCTGCCCCCCTCAATCACCCAGCAACCCGGCAACCAGATTGTTCCCCTTGGCGCGGCAGCGACCTTCTCCGTCGTGGTCACAGGATCTCAGCCTCTCCAGTATCAGTGGAGTAAAAATGGTCAACCCATCGCCGGTGCGACTGCTTCCACTTTTACAACCTCATCTTTGACTGCATCCGATGC
>DASWOP010000231.1:0-15267 GCA_036404255.1 Acidobacteriaceae bacterium
TCTCCCTGCCTATTTGGTCTTGCTCCGTGTGGGGTTTACCCTGCCGCCGCTCTTACGAGAAGCGCGGTGCGCTCTTACCGCACCTTTTCACCCTTACCCTCACCCTGCACTTGCGTACAGAGCTTGCAGAGGGCGGTATATTCTCTGTGGCACTAGCCGTCTGCCACCCTTGAAGGTGGCAGCCCGGACGTTATCCGGCACACTGCCCTGCGGAGTCCGGACTTTCCTCCCCCCGCCACCCTTGCGGGAGGCGGGCAGCGACCGTCCGGCCGTCTGCATAAGTCCTATTCTACGCGATAGATGACCAAACCCGTGCATGGTGCGGAGGCTGCGGGTAAACTGTGGACACAGCTGCTCAATTGCCATGGAACTCAAAGAAGCCGCCAAACTCGCGTTGCAATCGCTCTGGGCCAATAAGCTGCGGTCTATTCTCACGCTGCTTGGCGTGGTGATTGGCGTTGCGTCTGTGATCGCGGTGGTCACACTGGTGAACGGCGCCAACCGCTATGTGGCTACCAAGGTGAACCTTTATGGCGCCGACGTGTTCACCATCGCCAAGCGACCACCGGTTATCACCAGCTACGAAGAGTGGGAGAAGTATCAGAAGCGGCGCGATATCCGGCTGGACGACTACAAGTTCATCGCGGAGAACTGCAAGCGCTGCACTCTTGTTGGCGCGCAGCAGACGACCACAGGGAACGTGGTGTACGGCAAGCAGTCCAGCAAAGACACCAACCTGCGCGGGCTGACGTGGACGATGCCGGAGCTGCAGAACATCAACATTGCGCAGGGACGCGGCTTCAGCGCGGCGGAAGAAGAGCATGCGACGCATGTGGCGATCATCGGCACCGACGTGCAGGAAAATCTGATGGGCCATGAAGATCCGCTGGGTAAGGAGATCCGCGTGGACGGCGTGCCGTACACCGTGGTCGGTTTGGGTGAGAAGCAAGGCAAGAGCCTGGGGCAGAGCCAGGATGCCTGGGTGGCGATGCCGATCGAGTCGTTCCAGAAGACATACGGAACGGCGAAGACGATTACGATCTACGCCAAGGCAGGCGCCGGCGGCGCTGCGCTGGATGCTGCGACTAACGAGGCCGACAGCCTGATGCGCGTCCGGCGGCATGATCGCCCCGGAACCGAAGATGACTTTACGCTGAATACCAGTGACTCCTTCATGTCATTGTGGACCAGCATCAGCGCCAGCTTTGAAGTGGTGGCGGTGGCGATTGCGGCCATCTCGCTGGTGGTCGGCGGCATCGTGATCATGAACATCATGCTGGTCAGTGTGACGGAGCGAACGCGCGAGATTGGCATTCGCAAAGCTCTGGGCGCGCGGCGACGCGAGATCATGCTGCAATTCCTGATTGAGTCTGCCACGGTAGCGTTGGCCGGGGGAGTGCTGGGCGTAGTCGGCGGCGTCATTGTGGCGCAGGGCGTCACAATTCTGCTGGGCTTTCCCTCCAGCATCGCGCTGTGGAGCGTTATTCTGGGCTTGCTGATGGCTACCAGCGTTGGCCTCTTCTTTGGTGTGTATCCTGCGCGGCAGGCAGCGCGGCTTGATCCTATTGTGGCTCTGCGGTCGGAGGCTTAGGCGATGAACACCGGTGACGCAGGGCAGACGATGAAGATGGCGCTGGACACGTTGCGCGCTAACAAACTGCGCAGCTCACTGACCATCCTGGGCATCGTTATCGGCGTGATGACCGTGATTACTATCTCTTCGGTCATCAACGGGCTGAACGCGAATGTTTCGCGGATGGTGGAGCAGTTCGGCACCAACGTGCTCTGGGTCTTCCGCTTTCCGGTGATCGGGGTGAGGCCCACGACGGAGATGCTGACGCGTAAGCAGATGACCTATGACGATGCCATGGCGATGAAGCTCCTGCCGCACGTGGTAGCGGTTTCGCCGTCGCTGCAGTACCAGAATCAGAACTTCGGCGTAGGCAGCGTGACGGTGAAGTATGGCACGCACAAGGTGCAGAATACATCGCTTGAGGGCGACACTAGTTCTTCGGCTGATGTGTACGACTGGGACATCACCAACGGCCGCTACTTTACGGAACAAGACCAGGAGCGCAGCGCGAACGTGACCGTGCTGGGGCACGATACGGCACAGGACCTCTTTGGAACCGAAGAGCCCATAGGGAAAGAAGTGAATGTTGAAGGCATGATGTTTACGGTAGTGGGCGTGCTCGGGAAGCAGAAGACGATCTTCGGGGGCGGAAAGAATCCGGACGACAACTTCGCATACTTTCCCATCACAACCTTTCACAAATTGCATCCAGAGATGCTGGACTACTGGATCAGCGCGAAGTTCGATGACATCAAGAACAAGCCTTTGGTCGAAGATGAGATTCGCGAACTGCTACGGCGACGACGCAAGGTGCCCAACGATAAAGAGGATAACTTCGCAGTCTTCAGCTCGGAAGCGGTGACACGGCTGTGGACGCAGATTACGGGTGGGCTCTTTCTTTTGATGTTCGGGCTCTCCGCTGTGGGGCTGCTGGTAGGCGGCGTGGGCGTGATGAACATTATGTTGGTTAGTGTGACGGAGCGAACGCGCGAGATCGGCGTGCGTAAAGCGCTTGGCGCCAGGAAGCGAAATATCCTGACGCAGTTCACCCTGGAAGCGATGACGCTGTGCGCGGTGGGAGGCCTTGCAGGGGTTGCCCTGGGCGCCCTGCTGACGCTGGGAATTCATGCCGCCTTCGCGAGCATCCCGGCGTATCTCTCTCCGGTTTGGGTGATTGCGGCGTTTGTGTGCTCGTGCGGGATCGGGTTGACGTTTGGCATCTATCCAGCGTGGAAGGCCGCGAATCTAAACCCGATTGACGCGCTGCGTTACGAGTAATAGAAGCTAAGATCTAACCACGGATTATGCGGATGATCACGGATTCGGTTTGCGAATGCATCCAGTTGAGTTCTATATCTGTGCCAATCCGTGTAACCCGTAGCTAACTGATTTGCCGTAACTGCCATACACTTGCAGAGTGAACAATCTTGCCATTGCGATTGAAGCGATCACCACTCTTCTGACTCTTTGCGGGTTGGGATACAGCGTGCTGGCGCTGTGGAGTGCGCGAGACTTTGCGCATCGCCGGCGGGGACAGGCAGGCTCGCTGCCGGTCTCGATCCTGAAGCCGGTGAAGGGTGTGGATGAGCGCATGTATGCGGGTTTCGTCAGCCACTGCACGCAGCATTACGCTGGCGAGTACGAAATTCTTTTTGGCGTGAGCGATATGGCGGACCCCGCCGTGGCCATGATTCACCGGCTGCAGGTGGAGTTTCCCGAGCACGATATCCGCCTGATCGAATGTGGCCAAAGGCGGGGAACGAGCGGCAAGGTCAGCAACCTGGTGCAGTTGATTCCGCACGCACGGCACGCTCACTACATTGTGAACGACAGCGACATCCTGGTGTCGCCACACTATCTTTCGCACATCATGGCAGAGTTTAGCGGCAAGGTTGGCATGGTCACCGCGCCGTACATTGGCCGCAGCAGCGAGCACGCCGCGGAGCGCACGCTGTGGAGCAAGCTGGAATCGCTCGGCATCTCGACGGATTTTCTCGCAGGGGTACTGACAGCGCGAAAGATCGAGAGCGGCATTCACTTTGGGCTGGGCTCCACGCTTGCGTTCAGCCGCGAGGCGCTGGACGCCATTGGTGGACTGGAGCCACTGCTGGAGTATCTGGCCGACGATTATGAGCTCGGCGTCCGCATTGCGCGCGCGGGATATGAAGTAGTGCTGGCGAATGAAGTGGTGGAGACGGCGGTGCCGAAGTACACGCTGCGCGGATTCTGGGACCACCAGATGCGATGGATGCGCTCTACACGCGATTCGCGCAAGGCGGGATACGCCGGGTTGATCTTTACCTATGCGCTGCCATGGGCAATTCTGAACTGCATCGCCAGCGGCTTTGCGTTGTGGAGCTTCACGCTGCTCAGTTTGGTTGCGGTGGCGCGGGTTGCGGTGGCGCTCTCCATTGGCGTGGGCATACTGCGCGATGGCCAGGTGCTGCGCGATCTGTGGTTGCTGCCTTTGTGTGACTTCATCAGCTTGCTGCAGTGGGCGTGGAGCTACGCGAACAATATCGTGGTGTGGCGCGGCGAACACTTCCGGCTGAAAGATGGCAGGATTTCGCGGGCGTAGGTCCTGCGCGGACGGCGAAACGCTCGCGTTGCTTGCAGAAGCAGATTTTTCGTTGCGCTCAGAATGACAAATTGTTATGCAGGCTTGAGTAGCGGACTGGCTGGTTGCTGAGAATCTGTTTGCCGCCGTTTTCCGCAATCACGTAGATGGGTTGAAGCTGAGGCAGGGGGCGCGTTTTGTCGCTGGGATCATTCCACATGAAGATGCGTTGCGGCCCGGCCCACTTGGAGGCGATGCTCTGCGCGTCTTCGAAGATGGGTGGTGCGTCTGGGAAGAAGGAGCCGTACCAGAGGTTCGCGCTGTGGCCACCGAAGATGTGCACGTCGTTGCGGCGCAGGTAGAAGCCGAGTGTGCTGCCGCTCTCGTACTCGCCATGAATGGCGATGATGTCCTGCGGGGTGGGGTGCTGCGCTGCAATTGCATCGGCTAAATTCTTCGAGCCGAGGACGGTGTTGAACGTAGTGAAGGCAAGCTGCACGGCGATGAGAAAGACGATCATCATGCTGAAGAGAAATGCATTACCAGTTGCGGGATGATTGCGACGTCGCGCGATGAAGTTGCCGATTGAACCGACACCGAGTGCGATGGCTGTGAGCAGAAGCGGCAGACGGAACATGCCGAGCGCCTGCGCGTTGAGGTCGAGGAAGTGGCCGAGCGAGAGCGCGTAATCCGCCGGGTTCTGCGCGAGAAGCGAGGCGAGATCGGTTTGGGGGCCGGGTGCTTTGGTGAGCAGAACGAACGTTGCGGCGGCGAGTGCGCCGAGCATTCCGCAGATGAGAAGGGCGAGGGAGATTCGCTTGCCGGTGCGTGCGAGTGTGGGGGAAGTATCTTCCTGCGCGAGCCAGTTGGCGACGAGCAATGCGAGCGCAGGGAGTGCGGGCAGGGCGTAGTACTCCTGCCGGGTGGAGAAGCTGAAGAAGAGCATGATGATGATGGCGCTGAGGGCGAGGAGAAGTTTTGTGCTGGCAACGGCGGACGGCGAAATACTGAGATCCTTCGCTGCGCTCAGGATGACGGTTGAGGTGGGGTGGGACTGGAGAGATTTGCGCCAGGTGGAGAGGGGAAAGCAGATTCCGCCGCTGCGCTGCGGAATGACAAAGTTTTTATGCTGCGGGATGACAAAACTCCTGAGAGTTTGAATTGATATCTTCAGGGATTGAACGAGCCGCGCGAGGAGCCATGCGCTCCACGGCATGAGCCAGACGAAGAGCAGTCCCCAGAAGAGCCAGAGCGGCACGGTGTCGTAGTCGCGGGGGACGCGCAGATTGAGGTAGCGCAGCAGGTGTTCGTTCAGGAAGTAGAACCAGAACCAGCCGTGTACATTGCCGGGCGTGGGCTGCGGGACTGTCCAGGGCCAGTGCGTGAAGCCGATGCCGGCGATGTGGCCCTGCGTTGGATTATGCAGGCCAGCGAGAATATGCCAGGGCGCGGCGATCACGAAGAAGACGAGCGCGGCAAGTGTGGGGTGAAGCTGGCGGATGCGTACGAAGGCTCCGCGCACGCCACGCGTGAGCAGGAGGTAGAGCAGGACGATTCCCACGGGAAAGACGAGGCCGATCAGGCCCTTGGTGAGGACGTTGAGGGCGCAGCAGGCGGCGAAGATGGCGCAGTCTCTGCGCAGAGGCAGTGCGGTCTGCTCGGTTCGCCAGAAGGCATAGAAACTCAGCGTGATCCACAGGCAGACGAGGACATCCGGAATGATGAAGCGGGTGTAGAGGAAGCAGCCGGGGGTGGTGGCGAGAATCATTGCGGCATAGAAGCCAGCGCGCTCGCTGAAGGCACGGCGACCGAAGCTGTAGACGGCGAACATCAGCGCTAACATGCCGAGCGCGAGCGGCAGTCGCGCAGCCCAGTCGTACGGCCCGAAGAGCTTGAAGCTGGCGGCCATGCTCCAGTAGAGGACCGGGGCTTTCTCCAGGTAGCGGATGCCGTTGGCGTAGAGCGTGACCCAGTCGTGGCGAAGGACCATCTCGCGGGCGACCTCGGCGTGTACGGAGTCGGCGTCGTCCATCAGTGGGGGAGAGAAGAGCGTGAAGCTGGCGTAGAGCAGCAGCCAGGTGGCGAGCAGGGTGATGCGGGGCAGGGTGCGCTGGTGACGGCGGTCTGTGGTTTGTGTTTGCACGCTGGTAGAAGTGTAGCTGCATGTTGCAGAATGAGTGCATGTCTACGCTTACGCAGATTGACGGTTTCGGCACGCCGCCCGCAACGGAGATGATCTTCGACGACTGGTACCCCGCAGTGCGCAGCGCGGAGCTGCGCGGCAAGAGCATGACCAAGGCACTGCTGCTGGGCGTTCCGCTGGTGCTGGGACGCAAGACGGATGGCAGCATCTTTGCGATGCGCGACCTGTGCCCGCATCGCGGCATCCCGCTCTCGGCGGGCTGGTTCGATGGAGAGCAGGTGACCTGCAAGTATCATGGCTGGAGCTTTGAGCCGTGCAGCGGACAGTGCTCGGAGATTCCGTCGCTGACGAAGGATGATGAGCTGGATGCGACGAAGATTTATGCCACGGCGTATCCGTGCGTGGAGCGCGATGGGTACGCGTGGGTCTACGTGCCCAAGCCGGGCAGCGGGCGCGTGCATCTGCTGGAGACGCTGCCGCCGGTGCCGGAGCTGCCGAAGTTCAGCAAGAGATTCCACACCGCGCACCTGAGCGCAGAGCTGCCATGCAATGTAGACCACGGCATCATCGGCCTGATGGACCCGGCGCATGGGCCGTTTGTGCATCAGTCGTGGTGGTGGCGCAGCAGCAAGAGCATTCACGAAAAGCAGAAGCACTTTGAGCCGATCCCCGGGGGTTTTCGCATGTCTGCGCACGCGCCCAGCGGCAATAGCGCGCCGTACAAGATCCTTGACAAGCCGGTGACGACGATTGATTTTGTGCTGCCAAACCGCCGTTATGAGACGATCCGCGCGGGCAAGCGCTGGCTGACGAGCATCACCACGGTCACGCCGGTTACACCGACGACGTGCCGCATCGATGTGTATGCGGCATGGAATATTTTGTATTGGGTGCCGTTGGTGCCGCAGATTTTGAAGTTCTTCGCGCGGATATTTGTGGGGCAGGATACGCAGACGATGGTGGAGCAGGCGGAAGGGCTAAGGTTCCATCCCGGGCTAATGCTGATTGACGATGCGGACAAGCCGGCGAAGTGGTACTTCGCGCTGAAGCAGGCGCGGCTGGAGGGCAGGGACGAGAATCCGCTGACGGGGCCGGTGACGCTACGGTGGAGAAGCTGAAAGGCTTCAGCACGGATTGCACGGAAAAAGCGGATCAAGGCGGAGTACCAAACAAGACAAGTTGTATTCGTATGATCCTGTCTTTTCTGTGTAATCCGTGCTGAGCTTTTCTTAGAACGCTTGCACGCCTTCTTCCACCACAAGCTCTTCCACTGCGATGTTCAGCAGATAGCCGAGACGCTTGTAGCTTTCCTTCCACTCCGCGGTCCAGCCGTCGCCGCCGGAGCCGCGGCGGAGGAGGTCGTTCCAGATGTTTTGCGCCTGCCAGAAGTTCATCTCAAAGGGAAGCTTGCGCAGGTTCTCCGCAAGCTCGAGGGCGTTTTCCAGATCGGCGTGTGATTCGAATTCACCTGCCGTCTCTTCCAGCCGAACCATTGCGCGTTTCATGCGCTGGTCCGCCGCATAGGCGAGGGCGTTCTCCTCCAGTGTTATCTGGTCGGCGGTGGCACGCTCCAGCAGCATCTGGAAGCGCTCGCTGTCGAATGTCTCTGCGGTGACGGTATCGCGCAGGCCTGCATTCAGTGCAAAGCCGGCGGCCAGCACCAGTGCGGGTGGCTTGGGCATGCCGGACTCGTTCAGAAAGTGGAGCAGCGACGCATGGTCTTCATAGATACCGCGCACGCCTTGTTCGATTTCGGCGAGAGTGGCATCCAGAATGGTGCGCAGAATGCGCTGCTGTTCATCCGCGAAGAGCGAGGTGAGCGAGTAGGCTGTGCCGCCGAAGAAATGGTCGATGAGACGGATGATCTCCGGCAGGTTGGCGCGGCGGATGGCGGCGCGCACCTCTACGGAGAACTGGTCGAAGGCATCACTGTCCGTCTGCTTGTAGGGCTTTACCGCGGCAGAGAGATTCTGGTCGCCGAGATGCAGCACGGCGAAGCTGACGTCCTCGGTCATCTCAGTTATCCGGGAAAAGATGCGTGCGCGGCCAATCGCGACGCGGCCTCGACCGGAGGTAAAGACTTCATACGAGATGCGGTGTACGTTGAAGCAGAAGATGCGTCCCTCTTCCGGATAACTGCGGAAGACGGAGCTGATGGCGTAGTGCGCGCCGACCTTTTCCAGATCAATAAATTGCGTTTGCACATAGCGGCGGTAGACTTCGGCGCCATTGCCGATCTCCGGGAGGTTACTCTTTGCCTCGGCAAGAATTCGCAGAAATTCCGTTTCCAGCGCAGCTGCGGGCTCGCCGAAGAGCGCAGAGGCAAGTTGCAGCACACGGCCAGCGTAACCGATGATCTGCACGGTCTCAATGCCGGATATTTCGTCAAAGAACCAGCCGCAACTGGTGTACATCAACTGGGTATGGCGCTCCAGTTCCAGCAGTTGAAAGACGTTGACCCGCTCTTCAGGGGTCAGAACCCTGGTCGCATGCTTCGAGAGAAACTTTGTGGTGCTGGCTACAGAGCGATCCAGTATTACCTGGATGTACTCGTCGCGGGCGGCCCAAAGATTTTTCAGTAGGGGGGCAGCCGCGGCTTCTGCAAGTGGTACGGTTGCATCGCGCAGATAGTCCAGCGCGCGGCGCAGCGGGCCGCGCCACTCCTGGTTCCATCCGGGCTTGCCGCCGTTGCAACCGCAGTTTGAGCGCCAGCGTTCCACGCCATGGATGCAGCTCCAGGAGGTATTCTCTTCTACCTCGGCCTCCCAGCGCGGAGGAAAGCGCTCGAGGAACTCGCCATAGTTGGTCAGCCGCGCCAGCTTCTGGTCCTGAACGTAGTGCAACGCGTAGGAGAGCGCCATCTCACCGTGCTTGTGATGATGGCCGTAGCTTTCGCCATCGGTGGCAACGTGAGCGAGTTCTGCCGGCTCGGGATGCTCGGGGTTCATCTCATCGTGAAAATCCGCGGCCAGTCGGTTGGCAAAGTTCTCGCCAGAGTTCAGCAGGCCCTCAAAGGCGATGGCGCGGGAGGCGGGACCGTCATAGAAAAAAACGGCAATGCTGCGCCCTTCGTCCAGCTGAACGGTGTAGGGATGGGTTGGGTCTACCGTGGCGTCTGGCGTGCCGACCCAGCCGGTTTCTTCAGCTTCGGCCATGGTTCCGGCAGTGGAGGCAGCAGCGGGATCGTCGGCGTCGGGCTTGCGGCGAATACGCGCGCACTGCGCGGGGGCCAGAATGGTGAACTTGATGCCCTCCTGCGCGAGCAGGTCGAGGACTTTGCGATTCACGGCGGTCTCGGCCAGCCACATTCCCTCGGGCTTGCGATTGAAACGGTGTTCGAAGTCCGCAATGCCCCAGCGGATCTGGGTGCGGGCGTCGCGCTCGTCTGCCAGCGGCATGATGATGTGGTTGTAGACCTGCGCAATGGCCGAACCGTGGCCGTTAAAGCGGCGCTGGCTGGTAAAGTCGGCGTCCAGGATCATGTGGTAGCAGCGCGGAGCAAAGTCCGCCAGCCAGCTCAGCAGGGTGGGGCCGAAGTTAAAGCTCATGCGCGAGTAGTTGTTCACGATGCGCACGATCTCATTCTGCTTGTTCACGATGCGCGACGCGCCATTGGGGGCGTAACACTCTGCCGTGATGCGCTCGTTCCAGTCGTGATAGGGCGAGGCCGATTCCTGCACCTCAATGGTTTCCAGCCACGGATTCTCCCGTGGGGGCTGGTAGAAGTGCCCATGAATGCAGACAAAACGCTCTGGGCCCGAGGCGGGGGCGGGCGGATCCACGCGCATCGCTTTGCGGACGCGCGACTCATGCTGCGGCTTAATAGGCTGTGCGGCGCGGGGAGACGGCGCGCTGTCCGTTGGGGTGTCTGGCATGACGCCTTTCGGGGTTGAAATAAACTGCGTTCGCTGCTTCTGGCAACTCTGTGGATGCCAGTTTCTACTTCCCTTTGATTTTACTGCTCTGAAATAGGATGCAACGAATGGTGCCCTGCGCCAGGAGGTTATTTAGCGGCTGATTTTAACCAGATTGCAATCGACGAGAACGATTGCGACAATGGCGATCCAGTAGGCGGCAATGTCTTTCAGAGAGAAGTAGCGGCCCAGGATCAGCTTACCGGCCAGGGTTTCACGGAAGGTGTTCAGCGTGGGCTGGTCCACCAGGCGGCTTAGTTCGACCAGCAGGGCCAGTATGGCGCTGATGGTGGCCACCCCAGCCGGGCGCAGGCGCGGCAGCAGCGCGGCGACTGTCCAGTAGAGCGCCACCGTCCACAGCACGGAACCGCCGTACTTCCATGCGAAAAACGGAAGATGCAGCGGCAGCATACGCCAGGCAATGCCGATTGGGATGGTAATCAGCACGGTCACGATGGCTTGCATGCGGCGGCTCATGCTGAGGGTTTGGCGAGATCGCAGGCGCGCCACAGGTACCAGCTGGCAACGGAGTGCCACGGCCCCCATTTTTTGCCGCGCTTCTCCATCACGTCGGGCTTGGGCAGCAGGTCGGGTGTCACCTTCTGACTGGGCTTCAGGCCCAGGAAGGTCAGGGCAAAGCCCTTGCGGACTCCGTAGTCGCCCACGGGAAAGACATCCGGGCGGCCAAGGCGGAAGATGAGGAACATCTCCACCGTCCAGCGCCCAATGCCGCGCACCTGGGTGAGGTGATCGATGAGGGCTTCGTCGCTCATGCGACGGGTGGCGGCGAGGGTGGGCACGGTGCCGTCCAGGGTCTTGGCGGCGAGATCCCGGAGGGCGAGTTGCTTGTTGGCAGAGAGCCCGGCGCTGCGGAGTTGGTCGTTGGGGCAGTCCAGAATGTGCTGTGGGCTGGGGTGAACGCCGATCCCGCAGATGGGGTGGAAGCTCTCCAGCATGCGGCGGTGAATGGTGGCGGCAGCCTTGCCGTTGAGCTGCTGGTAGACGATGGATTCGGCCAGCGCCTCAAACGGCGACTGGGTGCCCGCCAGCCGCAGCGTGAAGGGTCCCGCGCGCTCAATCAGGCGGCCTAGTTTGGCATCGGCTGCGGCGAGCTCGCGGCAGGCGAGTGCGGTGTCATAGGCGGGTTTGCGGGTGCGTGCAGGGTGCGGGCTGGGCATGTGTGCCAGTGTAGCGCGAACGACGAATCACGGGCGGGTGGCCAGCATGCCATTTTTCAGGCCCAGCGAGATGGGCGTCACTACAGGAACAGCGGCCCCGACGGTTTCACTCAGGTTGGGGGTGATGGTCTGATATGTGTTTCCGCCGGAGGTGGTGTACGTATAGTTGCGGCCATACGTCCAGACGTTTCCCGAGCCATCGATGGCAATGGCCCGCTCGTCACTGACCGGCAAGGTGTAGCCAGTCGATGGCGAAACCGCAACTCCCGCGTTGGTGTGCCTGGTAAGCCGAGAAGGGTAGGCGCAATTTTGGCAGTAACCACCGCCTAAATCCACTGTCCATGCATTCCCCCCGCCATCCAGAGCGAGGCCTAATGAGTCATCCAAACCGCCGCCGGTATAGCCGGTAGTGGAAACGGGAGCACCGGTAGAGGTGAATTTGCTGAGGATGGTGGCGCCCTGGTTCGCCACCCAGACATTGCCGCCGGAGTCCACGGCGACATGGTTGGGCTGTCTTATACCGCCGCCGGAGAAGGCTGATCCGGTGAGAGCGGTTCCGGTGGTGCTGGCAAAACCCACCAGCGTGTTGTTGTCGACATTCGGAATCCAGACATTGCCGTTGGGACTTATGGCAATGTTGTTCATCTGTTCGGCCCCGGTGATTCCACCGCCGGTAAAACCAGACGCGGATGAGATCGGTACGCCCGTGTTCGATAACTCACTTAGCCGTTCCGGGGCCGAAGGAGTGCCGAAATACGGGTAGTTCACGATCCAGGCATTGTCACTGGCATCGAAGGCCACGGCAAACGGTGAGCTGAGCCCGCCGCCGGCGTAACCAGTAGAAGGCGATAGTAGCGTTCCGTCATTCGCTAGTTTCAGAATACTGGGTGGCGTGGCGGTAGTGAACCAGCTATAAACAGGAATCCAGACATTGCCAAACGAGTCGATACCTATTTGATAGGCCGTCCCCGTGCTGGCCAGTGAGGCATAGCCTGTAGCCGGGGACAGGAGCCCGCCCAACGGAGAAAACTTCGTGAGCGTATACGGATAAGCAAATGCAAAGATATTGCCGGTGGAGTCCACCGCCAGATCGTTTTGCCCATTCCCACTCACGACGCCATTGCCTGTAAAGACGATGGTGAGTGTCCAGTCATTGGGCTGGGCGGTCAGCGCAGGCGAGAAGACCTGATTGGCCGTCGTGAGGCCGTAGAGTGTCGCGATATTGCTGCCGGGATTGTGGGCGATGTTGATGGCGGCAGTGGCGGTGTCCGTCGGAGTAGTGCCGGTTGTTCCGCCGCTGAGCGTAGCGGCAAAGAGCGTATTGCAGGGCGCGGAGATGCTGCCGCTAACGTCAGCAGAGTTGACGCATGTAGTGAGGGTGTTGGCGAGAGTGTTGATCGTTGCCTGGGGCACTGTGCCGTTGCCTGCAGGCGTGGTGGCAAGTGCAGCACCAATTGTTAGATCGGTGAGGTTGGTTGCGTTGGCGAAGGCGTTGGCGATGCCAGTCTGGGCCAGAGCCGTTCCGCTGGATGAGACGTAGGTAGCAGCGGTGGCGAAGCCGGCGAAGGCATAGGCCGCAGCGACCGTGGTGACCTCGTTGACGACGACGAAAGGAACGGCGCTGGCGAGGCTACCACCCGCAGGGCAGTTGCCGAGGATGGCGAGCAGTCCGGAAGCAGAGTTGACCCCGCCGCCACCCGTATTGCCACCAAGAATGTAGAGATAGACCTGCGTGTTGGCTGTGCAGGTGTAGTCGCCGGTGATGGTGAAATAGCCATCGGAGCCGGTGGGCACATAAGCGCCGATGCTGTCAGAGTAGCCAGTCTTGGAGCTGTCGAGCAGCGAGGTGGATGCGGCACCATAGCCGCCAGTGCCAGCGGAGAAGAGATAGACGTGCGCGCCGGCGATGGCCTGGCGGCCTCCGTGGGCCATGCCGTGGATAGCGGCGCCGGATTCGGACGAGGGTGTGGCGGTTGGATGCAGAGCGCAGCCGGTCAAAGCCAGTGAGAGCATTGCGCCAGTGAGCGCAGAGAGAAGATGCGGGGAAGAAAGACGCATAGACGGACCCTCCGGAAAAACAGCAAAACTCTTGCGGCCCTAGCAATAAACCTAAAGGAATAGATGCTCCGCAATATCTCCCAAATGGGAGATATCGCACGGGTCACCCGTGAACCAGTGCCTTCTGGCCTTTATTTGTTTGTTCTTATCGCCAGTGAGACCACAGCGCCCATGAACGCAGAGAGAAGATGCGGGGAAGAAAGACGCATAATGGAACCCTCGGGGAAGCCACAAAGTGGTATTCGGACCAAAATTGTCGTTGGGACAAGCTCATGCTATGAAGAAATGTTTAGCGTGTCAATGAAATTGACGCAGAATGGTTGAGCAGCAGGCGGGTCGCAATTGGCACAATCAGGCGTACTCAATCACCTTGATCCAGCACTGCTTGCGCCGTCCTTTCGCGTGACTAACGTCACAATGTGCGCTAATCGCCAAGTGGAGTGGATGGACCAAATTTTTCTATTGACGATGCAGATGCGCGTCAGGCAATAACAGATGAAGCGTATTCTGCGGAAAAACCAACCCGGCTTAAAAATTTCTGCATCTTACGAAAACAAATACACATCAACACTTGTACGAAGCCTTGCTAAATAAATTTTCTGTGTCGCTCGTCACTTCTATATGTGATTTATATCCTGCTATACTTTTTTCTCGCGGACCTATTTTTTCCGGGACACACTCAGGCATCCGCAATAACAGCTGACCGCATCACCATCCGCAGCATCTCTTTAACCCTTTCGAATGCAGAGGAAGCAGGAAAGCACTCATGGCGCAAGTATTTGACCGCAGCTCAAACGCGCTGGCTCGTGGGAGCCTGGTCCTGACCGGATTGATCGTAGTCGCGCTGGCGGTGACATTGAACAGTTTGCAGCGCTCGCCATGGGTGACGCGCCAAGGGCAACGTGCAGAACAGCCGGTGCCGTTCAGCCACAAACACCACGTGGAAGGCCTCGGCCTGCAGTGTCAGTACTGCCACACGTCGGTGGAGAAGTCGAGCTATGCCGGGATTCCTCCGACCAAGACTTGTATCAACTGCCATGCGCAGATCTGGACCAATGCCGATCTACTGAAACCTGTCCGCGATAGCTGGGCCAGCGGGCAATCCATCCCCTGGATCCGCGTCCACGACCTGCCGGACTATGTGTACTTCAACCACTCGATCCATGTGAACAAGGGGATTGGCTGCTCCAGCTGCCATGGCCGCGTGGATGAGATGCCCATCATGTATGAAGAGAATTCGCTGCAGATGGAGTGGTGCCTGAACTGCCATCGCGATCCGGGCAAGAATCTGCGGCCCACATCTGAGATCTACAACATGGCCTGGGCTGGCCCCTCCAAGGAGAAGCCGGTATGGTGCGGAACCAACGGCAAGAGCGGCGTTCCCACGGCAGAGATCGTGAACTGCACCACCAAGGATCCCAGCGGAAGCAACCCGGTTGTGGCCTCGCTCCAGTCCATGGGCTCAAGCGACGCGCAGTCCAATTCGGGGTCGGGAACCAATATTGCTCCGCATGCTGTGAGTGGCGCGGGCAAGACCTATAGCGATGTGCCTGCGACGACCATGCCCACGCCGATGAGCTACAGCAAGTTCACCAACCAGACGGAACTGGGGGCGTATCTGACGAAGCAATACCATATCCGTCCGCCGAACGAGCTCCAGAGCTGCGAGGTATGCCACCGATGAATACTTCGCGCCCGGATGAAAAGAAGGTAGCTGTGCAAGGTGATGTCCTAATGGAGTCGACCGAAAAGCCCATGTCGCAGAGTGCCGTAATCGTCGAAAGCATTGCCCCGGCGCCCGCGCCGAAGCTGACGCTCGCGGAAGTGCGCGCGAAGCTGGACGG
>DASWOP010000232.1:0-8574 GCA_036404255.1 Acidobacteriaceae bacterium
CTCACGCGGAGGATGCTATGAGTTTCTTCAAACGCTTGATGAACAAGTGCCGCCGCAAGAGTCCGTCGCTGTTTCATCTGAACACGGGCAGTTGCAATGGCTGCGATATTGAACTGATTACCTGTCTATCTCCTCGCTACGATGTGGAGCAGCTCGGAATTCATCTGGAGGGAAGCCCTCGTCACGCGGACATCATCTGCATCACGGGGCCGGTCACGCGCAATACGCTGGAGGCGGTGAAGGCCACCTATGCGCAGGTCTGCGAACCTAAGGCGGTTGTGGCTCTGGGATCATGCCCAGCATCCTGCAACGTATTTGCCGGCAGCCCGGTGATTGAAGGGCCGCTAAGCAAACATATTCCCGTGGATGTCTTTGTCCCTGGGTGCCCACCACATCCAGACGCCATCATTGAAGGCATCGCACGCGCAGCCGCAATCCTTGCTGACCGCGAAGTCCGCAAAGAAGAGAAGGGAGCTCCACAGCAATGAATGTCTCTGGTTTGATTCCTTTGTTGCTGTTTCCTGGCATCCTGTTTGCGATTCCTGCTGGATGGTTCTATGTCTGGGGCGAGCATAAGTCTATTGCGCTTATGCAGCGCCGCATCGGCCCCCCTATGCTGCAGCCCTTCTACGACTTTGTGAAGCTGCTTGGCAAGCGGACGCCATCGCGGCATGGCATCGATGCCGATCTATTGCGGTTGTGGCCAGCACTCTCGGTGATCTCCATGCTCGGCGCGCTGGCATTGTTACCCGTGTTTCCCAGCGCGCACGGCTTTACCGGGGACGTGGTTCTTCTGGTTGCACTGCTTGAGATACCCTCTATATGTTTCATTCTTGCAGGTTTTACTACCGGCTCGATGTATGGAGAAATTGGTGCGATTCGCGAAGCAGTTCTTAGCTTGGCGAATAATCTGGTCTTCCTGCTTTCGATCGTTACCATTGCGGTCACCGGGCAAACCTTCCGCCTATCAGACGTTGCTGGCTGGTCGTTGAACCCCGGCCACTGGATCGGCGTATTTGGCATTCTCCTTTGCATCCCTGCCAAGTTGCGGCTCAACCCCTTCTCAACCTCCAGCGCGGAGCAGGAGATCTATTCCGGTCCGCTGACGGAATATGCGGGTGCGCCATTGGGCCTGTGGAAGTTGGCGCACGGGCTGGAATGGGTGGCGCTCACTGGATTCGTTGCCACGCTTGTCATTCCTGCCGGTGGCACATGGTGGTTCCGCGTCGCTGCCTTCGTGGTCATTTCGTTCGCGCAGGTGCTATTGCTTTCCATTATCTCTGCGGCTACTGCACGCTTCACGTTGCAGAGTGCCATCCGCTTTTACTGGCGATGGGCCGCAATTCTTGCTTTGCTGATCGCTGTATCGGCTGTGTACATGAGGCTTCGCGGATGAATATATTTCGTCTTATCCTTGAGAATCTTCGCCGTGGCACGGTGTCATTTCCCCTGCCACACAAACATGAGTGTACGAGCAGCCGCTATCGTGGACTCATCCACAATGATGCAGAGCGATGCATCGGCTGCGGGCTTTGTGCCTATGTCTGCCCTACGGCTGCCATTGAAGTGAAGCGTAGCGGGGAGAACTACAGCTGGAGCTACGATCCCGGCAAATGCACCTTCTGCGGTAACTGCATCGAACGCTGCAAGCCGCACACACTTACCATGGAGTCAAAGCTTCCGCCGCTCTACAGCACGCAAGGCGGGCTAAAGCAGATACTCAACATGGTGCGCAAGCGTCCCGTTCGTCCAGCACCCGCACCGGTGGCAGCAGCAGAGGCTCCCAAGGTTCAGGAGACCTCCACGGTGCAGCCCGCTCCGGGCAATGAAGTTTCAGCCACGGCTCCGCCTGTGGCGAACACGACCGACCCGGCGAATACGGCGGCCGTTGTGAACACATCGAGGTGAATGCAAATGACAACGCCAGCAGAAGGATTTAAAGCACGGCTCCAGGAGCTTGGTCTGGGTGAAGAGTGGGAGTGGAACAACGGCGCCTGGTGGGCAAAGCTGGAGAACGCGGACGTACGCGCCAGCGCAACTCAGATGCTCGCGCTCGGCGCACGTTTTGTGGCCATCACCGCTGTCGAGATTGCTGACAAGGAGATCCGGCTCGATTACCAATGGGACCTCGAAGGTCAGCTTCTGAGCTTTACATCCGCCACCATTACACAGCACATTCCAACTATCGCCGATCTCTCTCCCGCTGCGGATTGGGTCGAGCGCGAGACGCATGAATATTTTTTGGTTGAATTCGCCGGGCGCGATCATACCCGGCCCCTGATGACCCGCGCAGGTGATCCACTTGGCATCAACCTGCACAAGGAGGTTGCACTATGAGCTACCGCATTCCTATTGGTCCTTATCATCCCGCGCTTGAAGAGCCGTACAAGCTGGAATTGATCTGCGACGGAGAAACCGTGCGCGATGCAGTGATGCATGTTGGTTTTAACTTTCGCGGCATTGAGTATCTGGCTGAACGCCGCAATTATATGCAGGGAATTACCCTTGTGGAGCGCGTCTGCGGCATCTGCTCAAATGTGCATTCGCTCTCCTTCTGCATGGCCGTGGAGCAGCTCAATGGAACACCGCCGCCGGAGCGTGCGATGCATATTCGCGTCATCCTCGCCGAGTTGGAGCGCCTCCATTCGCACTTTCTTTGGGCCGGTATCGCGTCCAAGCTGATTGGGTTTAAAACGCTCTTTATGGTTTGCTTCACGCTGCGCGAGAAGGTGATGGATGCACTCTCAGCGATCTCAGGCAATCGCGTCAACTACGGCATGAACCGCATCGGAGGTGTGAATCGCGACATCATCGATCCCCAGGCCGTACTCAACATCCTGGACGAGATGGAGCGAGATATCACCACCAAAGTGATCCCGATCTTCCTGGGAAATCACACGGTGGAATCACGCTGTAAGGGCGTCGGTATCCTCACCAAGGAAAATGCAATCGCCATGGGCGCAGTTGGTCCGCTGGCCCGCGCCTCGGGAGTAGTACAGGACATTCGCAAGTCTGCACCGTATAGCGGCTACGATCGCTTCGAATTCAACGTGCCGGTGGAGACTGCGGGTGATGTTCAGGCGCGTATTGTGGTGCATGCCCTGGAGATGGTGGAGAGCTGTAAAATCCTTCGCCAGGCCTTGAGCACGTTGCCGGAAGGCCCATTCCACACCGTGATACCGCCTTCTGCGAAATTCAAAGTTCCGGCAGGAACCGCAATTAGCCGCGTAGAAGCTCCTCGCGGTGAGGTGTTCTACCAGATCATGTCCAACGGAACGGATATTCCCGAGCGCGTCCGTGTTCGCACGCCAACGTTCATGAATATGGCTACGGTTCGCTTTACGGTATTGGGACAAGAGCTTGCCGATTCTCCGTTGATTCAGGCATCGTGCGATCCGTGCTACTCCTGTACTGACCGCTGACGCGATTTGATGCTTTGCATGACACGCCCTCATGCTGGATGAGGGCGTGTTTTAGTTTTCAGAGATATTGGATGATTGCCCGCTTCATGTGCTTGCTCTCCAGCAGGTGCGCAATGCGCTTCACGATATTGCGCCGCAGGTCGAGTTCGACCGGGAAGCTGGGATCCTGATGCGCCTCGTTGATGCTGGTGCCCACTGCAAACTTCACAATATCGCTATCCAGCAGCATCGTCACAAGACGCACGGCCGCATTGGACCGCATGTCTTCGGGAGCGAATCCTTCTTCGAGTAGTCGAAGCACTTCGGCCAGAGTCAGTGCGCCTTCTGTCACTAACTCAAATCCTTCCATGCTGGCAGATGGGGGAACCTTCGGATCGCGTGGCAGGCCCATATCATTTTGGATGGTGCGGTTGAGCAGGCGCGACAGAATATTGGCGGTCGTTCCGCCGCAGATCACTTTGCGCCCCGGCATTTCCACCGCCATCCTTGCGAGATCCTGATCGTGAGAACGGCTAAAGGGCGGGCCGGTCAATACCAGGAGCTGGCGGGGGCTGCGGAAGTAAACAACGCCGCAGGTGATGTCGTCTTTTGCGGCGTGGTCATCAATCTCCTCCGCTCTCACAACCAGACGGCGTGACAGTTCGCGGGCTGAAATGTATGGATTCTCGCGAATCTGCTCGCGAGCAAACAGATCTACATTCTCCAGACCCCATCCGAAGGGCGTCCCAAACTCTCCTGTGCCTGCCTGTGTAATGCCATCAGAGAAGAAGATAATGCGGTCTTCGCGCTGTACGTTGAAGGTGGAATAATTGATGTCTCGATCTTTCCAGCGCTTAGGACGCAGCGCGGTTTTTGTGACGGTCAACTCACCCGATGGTCGAACCAGCAGAAAGGCAGGGTTGCCATGTTCGATGATGCGAGTCTCTCCTGTAATAGCCATATCAACGACCGTAAAGGTGGAGTAGCTGATTCGTCGCACGCTGCAGATGGGCAGCGTATCCATAATAATTTCAGCCGACCTGCAAATGTCCATGGCGCTGGCGGTGAACTTCAGCGCCATGGTTGCCGTCATGGTTGCAAGCACACTGGCTTTCACGCCACTGCCCAGACCGTCAGAAAGAACAGAGACAATCCTGTCTTCGAGTTTCACCTTCTCTGAAACGAAGACATCGCCTGCGATTAGCTGGCCGCTCTTTGCCCTTTGATAGTAGTCCACCTCGATGAAGTTTTCGGCTACGCTAGTCACTTGCCGTCGCCACCATACTCGTCGTCCACTTCTTCGGGGCTGAAGGAACTCACGATAGAGTTGAGAATCACTTCGGAATCGGCAGCATTCTCGCCGAGCAGAAAAGCGATCTGCTGGACGGTCTTCAGGTTTTTCTCAATCACGTTCTGCGCCCGCTCAATGATCTGCTCTTTCTGGAAGGTGGGTTCGGTGATGTCCTGAAAGACGCCGCCAATCACGGAATGGGGCTCGATGGTGAAGATGCTTGTGTTCAAGATGCTACGCCGGTAGCGGATGTCGTGACCCAGGATGTCTTCACCCGATTCAAGCACGCGGCGAAATAGATTGGCGAAGGGAATCACTTCGTCCGCAGTCCCATCGCCGTAGTTATCCGGATCGGCAGTGGCAGGGAACAGGCGTCTAAAGTGCGAGTTGCACTCGATGATCTTCAGGTCTTCGCCGACGATGACTACTGCCGATGGCATCCGCTGAAGGAGTGCGTTGGCTTTTTTCTGGGCGAGCTTGCGGGTGTATGTGGCGCACATCATGCGCTCTGCATTGCCAGAAATCAGAGCGTTGGCAAAGCTTCGGCAGGATTCATATCCGCAGCCGCCGCAGTTCAGTTCATCCTCAATAGAGTATTTGCCAACAGTACGCAACGCATCGAGCAACTGTAGTTCGCTGTACTCTGCGCGGCTTACGGGCGCAGCGGTATAGTCCTGTGCAATTTCAAGCGTGACCGCACGCGGAAGTCCCTCTGCAGGCCTGGCATAGCGGACGACGTCGTAGCGTCGCCGCGCTACCAAAGTATTCGGCGCGGCTTTCGGGCCATTGATGCAGGACCCTGCACATGCGGTCAACTCAAAGAAGATGTTGTGCTCGGGTTTCCAGTCAGCAATATCTTTCAATGCCTGCACTACATTCGGAATTCCGGAAAAAGACATGAACTGAAAATTGCCCAGATCCTGTCCGCCGGTGAGGCCCGGCCCCATTCCGCCTTCGATGGGATAGAAGGCGCCCTCCTGCGCAGCTTCCGGCTCAAAGCGATCGGCCGGCGTATCGACTGTCTTCATGAGTTGGATATTTTCTGCGGTCAGCCAACGGTCCAAATCTTCAAAGGTAAGTACTACATCCAAAAGCTCAGGATGCTCTTCAGCTTCCTTCTTCTTCGCAATACAGGGCCCAATAAAGACGATCGCGATGTCGTTGCCGTAGTGGGCGCGTAACATCTTGCAATGCGTCAGCAGGGGCGACAGCAGGTTGGAAATATTAGGCTGGCACTCAGGATGATATTTGCTGATGAGATCGACAACGACAGGGCAAGCCGAGGAGATCCATATTTTTTTTGAGTCGCTGCGCATCAGAGCATTGATGCTGGCTGAGACCTGCTGCGCGCCCAGTGCGGTCTCCGATACGGCAAAAAATCCCAGCTTCTTCAGCGCATGAATCAGCTGTTGCGGCCGCACACCGGGTAGCTGTGCCACAAACGATGGTGCAATCGAGGCAATCACTCTGCGCCCGCTCGCCAGAAGCGCCTGGGCACTTGGCAGATCGTTTCGTACCTGCTTTGCGTTGCTGGGGCAGGCGAGGACGCAGTTGCCACACATGATGCAAACTTCTGGTACCACCTGGGCGTACGTGTCCTGCACGCGAATTGCTTTTACGGGACATTCGCGGATGCACTTATGGCAGTCCTGACACTCGCGCTTTACGGTGTAGATGAGATTAAGTCGTTCCATGATGCCCCCCGCACGGGCCGTCCCGTTGCTCCAGAAGCTCGCGCAGGCGTGCAGCGGTAACGCAGTGATGCAGCTTGCCAGCGATCATGAGGTTGGGGCCATCTTTGCAGCGGTCCTCGCAGAGGCTACCCGTCAGGCGAAGGGAAGTGTTGGAGCCGGGGCGCTGCACATAGTTCTTCAGGATGGCAAGATTCTCGGCGTTTCCGCGCGCGAAGCACGAGCTTCCGAGGCAAACTACAATCTCGACTAGGTCAGTATCTGCTTGCGCGTGGATTGGCTTGGATGCCATTCGTACAACCTCAATCTTCTTGAATCGGAACACCGAATCGAGTGGCCAGCTTGCAGGAGAGCGAGGCCAGCGAAGCGTAAAGATCTTCGTTATGAACGTAGATGTGTTCTGGAACTTTCAGCCTCACAGGCGCAAAGTTCCAGATGGCTTGTATGCCGGCGCCTACCATTTCATCCACCACAGATTGCGCTACTTCGGCTGGCGTTGTGATGATTCCCAGGTGGATGCTGATGCGCTGCGCAAGATTACCCAGTTTTGCGAGTGGCAAAACCACTTTACCGTGAACTCGTTTACCGATCTTGCCGGGGTCCGTGTCGAACGCGGCGACAATCCTCAGGCCGTATTTTGAGAACCGTTCATGGCCCAGAATTGCTGTACCCAGGTTTCCCACGCCCACGAGAAAAGCTTCGTTTACTCTGTTCCACCCGAGGAATGTTTCAATAGCCTGAATAAGTTCGGTGACCGAGTAGCCGGTCTTTGGCTTGCCGGTTATGCCGGTGTATTGAAGATCTTTACGAACCTGGACAGGGACGCAACTCAAATCACGGCCAATCATGGTGCAGGAGACACGGCTGATCCCCTTGGCCTCCAGTTCTAACAGATAGTAGTGATACTGGGGCAGCCGCCGCAGGCTCGCTTGCGGGATAGACGACGGTCCCACCTGTCGGGCAGGTAATTCATTCGATAAAGTTATATCGATAGCCACTCTGCGAGTGTAAGCGGTGGAGACTGTTGAAAACAGTGATGGCGGTCACCAGCGTACCGCCGACTTGCTGCACTCTGGCAGATTTCGACGGTGACACACTTATGGAGGAAGATTTGTAACGTCAGCAGGACCCAAACGGTATCAAATCCAGGCTGAGCACCCAGGGCTAACTCGAAACCCGGCAAGATGCTGATATAGAGGAAGACACCAGTTTATAGGGGAATTATGGCAGGTTGCAGCAGCTATCTTAAATTGACAGAGTAATCACCAGGATGATATTCCCGGAGGATGGTTTTGGATGAAAAAGTTGTATCACACCAGGCGTTGCAGGGTCAGGTTTCCCGCATTTTGCGAAGCGATGAGTTCCGGAGTTCAGAGGGGCTGCGGAAGCTGTTAGCGTATCTTACTGATAAAGCAGCGACAGGCGAGGCAGATCACCTTAAGGAATATACGGTCGCGATTGAAGGGTTGGGTAAGCCGTCTTCCTATGATCCCCAGCAAAGCTCTACAGTTCGAATTCAAGTAGGCAGGTTGAGACAGAAGCTTGCAGAGTATGCCCGTAACGAAGGCAAGAATGATCGTTACGTAGTGGACTTGCCGAAGGCACGTTTTCGCCTGACCTGTGAAGAGCGGGTTCCTGCGCGCGAGGAAGATGCGCTTTCTGTCACAGCGGCATCGTCTGTGCCTACCGCCTCTACAGTCGAGGACCCAAAGCCGAGCAGGTTGCCATTAGGCGCATTGCTGGTGGGGGCTGGGAGCGTCGTAGTGGCCGCGCTTCTGGTGCTGGCGCTATTCTCTCTGTTTCATATTCATTTGCACGCCTCGGCAGACGTGGCGCGGTGGACGCCGGAGCAGGAAGCTTTGTGGGGTCCGTTTGTATCTGGAAAGCGGCCGTTAATTGTTGCCATTGAAGATCCTCTGTTTGTTGAAGTGAATTCGAATCCCGGCATCTACTATCGTGACCGGTCGATGAACCAATGGAAGGACGTACAGAGTACGGAGGCGGTGAAGAGGCTTTCTGACCTCTTCAAGGGCGGCGTAATTCAGCCAAGCCGCTACTATACGGCGTTTGGCGAAGCTGAGGTTTCATTCTGGCTGGGGAAGCTGCTGGGCGGGCATGGGCAGAGTATCTCCATGATGCGGTCGAGCCAGTTGTCCTGGCAGCAGCTTGCAGACAACAATGTACTGTTTGT
>DASWOP010000233.1:0-8081 GCA_036404255.1 Acidobacteriaceae bacterium
GAGACGGGGAAGCCGGCTTCGAGCACATCGACGCCAAGGTGAGCGAGCTGATGCGCCAGGCGGAGCTTCTCTGCCGTGTGCATGGTGCAGCCGGGCGACTGCTCGCCGTCTCGCAACGTAGTGTCGAAGAAAAATACCTGATCGTTTGTGGTCATGGGCGTCTCTAAACCTTCATAATCATAACTTGCTCTTATGGGTATACGGAAGTTCATGCATATTTCTTATAACAAGATAAGCGGTTCTGGCATGGTTGCGATAAGCGCTGCATGCATACGATAAGCGATCCAGTGCTGGCTTGGCCAGATGCTGCCGGAGGCACTCCATGATGGACCTGTTCCAGTTAGAGACCTTTCTCGCGGTTGCGGAAGAGCGCAGCTTTTCCCGTGCTGCGGCGCGGCTGCACCGGACGCAGCCGGCCATCTCGCAGGTGATCCGCAAGTTGGAAGAGGATGTGGGCGAGACGCTGTTTGAGCGATCGTCGCGTGATGCTACGCTGACCGATGCCGGCGCCACGCTGCGCGAGTATGCGCAGAAGCTGCTGAACCTGCGGTCCGAGGCTGGGCTGGCGCTCTCGCAGTTGCGCGAACTGCATCGCGGTGTGTTGAACCTGGCGGCCAACGAATATACCTGCCTGTACCTGCTGCCGCTGTTGGATACGTTTCGACGGAACAATCCGGAGATCAAAGTGGCTGTGCATCGATCACTGGCCAGCCGGGTGGCGGACGAGGTGCTGCTGCACGCGGTAGAGATCGGAGTGGTGTCCTTCCGTCCGCTGGATCCGCAGATTAAGTCCATCGTGGCGTACCGCGATGAGCTGGCGTTTGTGGTGAATCCGAAGCATCCGCTGGCGAAGAAAAAGTCGGTCAGCATTCGCGATCTTGGGCGGGAGAATTTTATTGCGCACAATGTTCCGTCACCTTTGCGGCAGAAGGTGATTGAGGCGTTTGCGCGGCACAAGACGAAGCTGCAGATGGGGGTGGAGCTGCCGTCGCTGGAGGCGATCAAGCGGTTTGTGGCGATGGGCAATGGGGTGGCGCTGGTGCCGCAACTGACGGTAGAACCGGAGTTGCAGAGTGGGCGACTGGTGCGGGTGGCGGCTCCAGAGCTGCAGTTTGAGCGCAAGCTGCGCCTGGTCCATCGCAAGCATGCCAGTCTTTCGCATGCGGCGGTTGCGTTTCTCAAGGTGGTGGAGGCGTTTGCAGTAGAGAAGGGTGATCCTCATCACTTTGAGCCGGACCGGACGGCGTAACTTTATTCGCCGCGGAACCGCAACCTTCCCTGGAATAACTCGTCTGAAGAGGTAGTTTCAACTGCCCGGCGCAAGCCGGAGCCCAAGCATCCAGGATCAGGCACAATCATGAACCGATTCCAAACAAGAATGACGCGGATGGCCATGCTGGCCGTCTGTAGCGTGGCTCTTTCAGCACCGTTTACCGTGCTCGCACAGGACGCGGGCGCGCCACCACCACCGCCGCATGAGGGACATGAGGGCAGGCCGGGTGGGCCGGGCGGACACATGTCGCCAATGGATAGCGAACGCCAACTGCAGATGATGACCAAGCATCTGAAATTGACCGACGATCAGCAAAAGCAGATCCAGAAGATATTGGCTGACAACGATGCGCAGATGAAGGCGCTGATGGAAGAGCGCATGGCCAAGGTGCGGGCAACGTTGACGCCAGAGCAGCAGAAAAAGATGGACGCCATGCATGAACATATGAAAGAGCACATGAAGGACCACCAGCATGATGGACCGGATGGCGCGGGCGCACCGCCACCTCCTCCACCCCCGGGGCAGTAGGAGTAGTTTACGGACCATCCAAACGGCCAGCCGAGTGTAGAACTCGGCTGGCCGTTGCTTCTGGCAAAAGCAGGGAATTACGCCTGAGGAGAACGGGAGAAATGATAACCGGAGACCCGTCCCCCGCTTTAGGCCATCTTCCGGTTACAATGAAAGCACTGTTCTGAGCCGCCTTCTTCTGAAACCAGGTGAGGCATGGCCGGACCCTCGCGAACGCCTGTGCGACCGCGTGAAGGAAGGGATTGAACTTAAGCATGAAGAAGATGATGGTTTTTGTAGGTCTGCTTTTCCTGGCAACGGCAGCCTTTGCGCAGGAGAGCCGGCAAGATATCAGTTTGAGCGGAATCGCCGTAGTGGGACCGCAGGTGTATGGCAACGGCGTGACCCAGACTTCCACCATCTCCGGTGGCTTTCTCGGTAGCTACCGCTACATGGTCACACCGCGCAGCGCACTGGAAGTGAACTACGGCTGGGCGCACAACTCCCGGAAGTTTGTCACTAACACGCTTGGCTCCAGTGATAGAGGACCCGTTTATGTACATACGCGCCAGCAGGAACTGACGGCTGCCTATGTGTATACGCGGAACTACCGGAACTTCAATCCGTTTGTCGAGATCGGCATCGGCGCGCTGGTCTACACGCCGTTGAGTGATTTTGGCACCCAGTCACTGGACTTGAAGCAGAATACCCGTGTGGGCGGCCTGGCAGGCGCTGGTTTGGCCTATGAGATCAGCCCCAGCTTCGATGTCCGTCTGGAGTATCGAGGGTTCCTGGGCAAGGCCCCGGACTTCAACTCTCCGGGCGATCGGTTTAAGACTGGCCGCTATGTGTGGTCCTCGATCCCGGCTATCGGCATCGCATACCACTTCTAAAAGCAGCGAGTCAGCAAGTCAGCGAAAATACGAAGGCCGGAGGTTAATCCCTCCGGCCTTTTTTCTGCGTGTCTGTGGACTTATGCGCCTGCGATGGTCATGCCCTCAATGCGGATGGTGGGGGAGGCGGCGGAACTGCGGAAGACGAGGTCGTTGCCGATGGCGACGATGTTGCGGTACATCTCTTTCAGATTGCCTGCGATGGTGATCTCCTCTACCGGGTGGGTGAAGACGCCGTTCTCGATCCAAATGCCGGATGCGCCCTGTGAGTAATCGCCCGTGACCAGGTTCACGCCAAAGCCCATGGTCTCGGTCACGTAGAGGCCGCTCTTTACGTCGTCGATGATCTCGCGCGGAGTCTGGGTGCCGGCTTCGAGATAGAAGTTACCGGAGCCGATGCCGGGGTTGCCGGCCAGGCCGCGGGAGCCGTTGGCGGTAGAGGGCATGTTCAGCTTGCGGCCGGTGTAGGTGTTGAGCAGATAGTTCTTGAGAATGCCTTTTTCAATGACGACTGTGCGGCGCGACTTCAGGCCTTCACTATCGTAGGGCGAGGTGCCGAAGCCGCCGTAGCGGATGCCATCCTTCTCGAAGACCAGGGTGCCGTCATCGATGACGGTCACGTTCTCACCTGCGACGCGCTCGCCCAGCATGCCAGTAAAGAAGGAGGCGCTGCGGTAGATACTGTCTCCGTTCGCGGCTTCGAAGATGTTTCCCATGATGCTGCGCGCCATCTCTTTGGAGAAGACGATGGAGGCTTTCTGAGTGGGGACGCGGCGTGCGCCGAGGCGGCGGAGGGTACGGCGGGCGGCTTCTTTGCCGATGGACTCGGGTGAATCGAGCAGCTTGAGCGTGCGTGCGGAGGAGTACCAGTAGTCGCGCTGCATGCCGCCGTCGGGGTCCTGCGCGATAGGGACGGCGGAGATGGAGCAGTGCGAGCGGCGGTATTCGCCGGCAAATCCGCGGGAGTTGACCAGCACTTTGTGGCCTGTGCCTGCGTCGAAGCTGCCGCCATCGGAGTTCTGGATGCGGGTGTCGGCGGAGAGGGCGGCTTCTTCTGCACGGCGGGCAAGGGCGATGCGTTCTTCGCCGCTGAGGGCGTAGACATCGTCGAAACTGAGTGCGAGATCGCCTTCCAGCTTGCCGAATGCGCTGGGCTCGGGCAGGCCGGCGAAGGGATCGACGCTGGTGATTTTGGCCAATGCCAGCGCGCCGTTGACGAGCTGGTCGATGCTCTCTTTCGAGAGATCGGACGACGAGGTGGAGGCCACCCGCTGGCCCTTGTCTCCGGAGTCGAGGAAGACTCGGAGACCGATGGCGCGGGAGCCGGATTCAGTGAGCGTTTCGACCTGACCGAGGCGGACTAGGACGGAGAATTCATCGCCCTCGGCGATCACTGCTTCGGCATCGGTAGCGCCTGCCTTCAGCGCTTTAGATACAACGTCGGCTGCGAACTGCTGCATATCGGTGGTGACGGGCTTTTCTTGAGTAATAGACATTGGGAAAGTGGCTCCAGAGACGATTCAAGATGGTTCTGCGACAGAATGCAACTGGACGGAAGGAAGAGGACACAGCTTTTGCAACCCCCTACCCCCTCCCTACCTGATTTTCTAAATATCTTGTTTGCTATGACTTAGCTATGGCGATTGCTGCTAAATATTTCAAAACAGGATACTTACGGGTAAATATTTCATTCGCAAAGGGTTATGGGATGGACCCGGTGCGAAGAAAATTTGCTTTCTTATTTAATTGTAGTGAATTGAGCGGAAAAGTACGCCAAATATGTCCAAACATTCCGTAAGTGCGAGGTGAACGCATGGAGTATGTCCAGAACAATTTCTGGATAGGTCCAGGTGAAGTCGTGGACAGCGCGTAGGTGAGTTCTGGACGTCAGGGGCGTCTGTGGGGCGTTGGGGGCGGCCGCCTTCGGCTGGTGACGCGGAAGGGTGTGGGTAGAGAAGCAGGTCCTTCGACTGCGCCACTCGCGATGAGGCTGCGAGTGGCTACGCTCAGGATGACAAGTTCATTAGGTGTGGGGAGATGGGCGGGAGCGGTTCGTAATTTCGGTCAGCGGGCGACGCTGAGGTGGATGCTGTCTGCTGTGGTGATGCGATGCCCGGCGGGGGGAGATTGCGCAATCACGGTGCCAGTGGCGATGGTGCTGGTGGTGGGTGCTGGGGCCGCGGCGGGTGTTGCTGGCGCGGCGGCTGCGGGTACTCCCATGACGACATCCTGCATGGAGGCGACGTGCAGTCCTGCGTTTGTGAGCACGGCCACGGCCTGGGTGTAGTTCATGCGCACTACATCCGGCATGACGAAGGCGGATGGTGGTGGTGGATCGGTCTGGCTGAGCAGGATGCTGACGCGGGGACGATCGACGCCAGGGGCGTTGGGCGGAGGCGACTGCGCGAGTACGACGCCGGGAGCATCGCCCGTCTGGCCGGGCAGGTGGGCAATGATGCCCACGTTGAGCCCGACGTGGCGGATGTTGAGGGTGGCTTCGCGCTCCTGCTGGCCGATTACCTTGGGAATGGCGACGCGTTGCGGGCCGAGGCTCTGGGTGACGCGGACGTTCCACTGCTTACGGACTTTGGTGCCGGGCGCGGGAGACTGCCCGAGGACGCGACCGGCGGGAACGGTGGTGCTGTAGAAGCTGTTCTCCAGGTTGAGATTGAGGCGTTTGCTCAGGGTGCGGTCGCTGGCTTCGGCGAGAGTGAGACCGGCAAGGTTGGGCACTGCAACTTCAGTGCCGTGGATGGCCAGCCGCATGGTGGCCAGCGCAGAGAGCAGCGCAACGGACATCATGGCGAGAGCACCGAGAACGATTCTGAAAAACCTGCGCATACGTGGTCTATTGTCGCATCCACGGAAAACTTAACGGTGATGATGGTGATTTTTATGATTTCAGGGATTTAAAGAGATAAAGATGGATTGTAAAAGACCTTTACCCTGCGGGAGATTCTCCTTTGAATCCCGGACGGCTTATTTTTATAACCGATTGAATTAATCCCATGATGTCCGAATTTGCGTGAGAAGGAATTAGATCTACGTCTGGATGTTCGGAGGCGAAAACCCGGAAAATCTGATCTGCAAATGCTTGTCCAATCATGTCAACACCTGTGAAATCGAAGATCACTTGAGAAAATTGATCGACTCTTACCAGGACGCGCTTGGCTTGTGACCGCGAGATGAGTTGGTCAGAACCATATTTTGCTAATTTAACCGGAACAATTGTCTTGTTGAATCCATAGGAACCACCAACGCTGTATTGGTCATAGACCTTCTTTACCGTACGCGTGGTGTGGTTCTCGACTTTCAAGAATATTGTTGTTCCGTTCTTGACGGACTCTATATCCAGCATCCAGTCCACTTCACTGCCTAACTCGTGGCTGAAAAGAACTCCTCCAGAGAGAATGTCGAATCCATTGACCATCCTCGAGGTAAAGAAGATTCCCTGACCTGAATGATTCGCTGAATCGGTAGTCAGTTTTCCTTTTGAGAGTTCGAAGATAGCTTGCTTTTCGTCGGGCAAAGCCAAGGCATCCTCGATTTTCCTGAATATTCCAACACCGTCGTCCATAATCGAAATTTCTGTATCGACGGCGGATTTCGTAATACTGACGAATATCCAGCTTCCCCCCGAATGGTCGATCGCGTTGTTAAACATCTCGGTGAATGCATAGTTCCATATTTCCAAGACATTGTCTGGCAGCGCGCCAAGAAAGGGATAAATGTCTTCCCTCCATACAATGTCTTCTGCGAGGCCTGGTTTGATCTCATAACGAAACGAGACAGAGGCTGTAGCTGCCATTTTGTAGGAACGTTTTCTGGTCTGGCCGTCCGCGACCAGCGCACCCTGCCCGGTGAGGCTCTTTAAATGACGGTTCGCCGCTTGCCTGGTGATGCCAAACTTTTGAGAGACTTGAGCCGCGATCCCTTCCTCACCGATGTGGTCCAGAATGAAAGCGCGAATGTCCTGGCTCCGTCCTCTGATCTTCGTCATGTTCCACCCTGCTGCATTTGTAAACTTAGCGTCGAGGAATTGTCAACTTTTATCAGCCCATTGGAAACTAAATGCGGCTCGTCGCCGACGCTGGTTAGGACTGATCTCTCGCCAAAAGCATCCATCTAGAGCGTTTTTGATTTAGCTGTTTGCTGTAGGGGATAGAAAAGGTAACCTCCGGGGCTAAAACCCCACTTCCCCCGGCTGAAGCCGGGGGCTTAATCCCGGCAATCTTGCTGATCCACGCGATTTGGGTTGATTTAATTCGTCAGCAGATGTCAACACTTGAAACAAAAATGCACTAGCGGCGGTTGTCGGTGGCGGGTTCGGGGTGAATGAGCATGCGGTGGATGTTGGGGATGGCGAGTTTGGCGGCGGTTTCAAAGGCCGTCATGACGTCGTGCACCTGGTCCATGCCGAGATCGTCTGGCAGGGTGCAGTGGCAGGAGATCTGGATGCGTTCGCCGATGCGTGAGACTGCTACATCGTGAATGTCGAGGATCTGCGGGAAGGTATGAGCGACTTTGCGCAGGCTGGCTTCCAGGGCGCGATCGTCGCGGTCCAGACTATCGGGGTGCGCAATCTGCGCCGGTTCGCTCTCAATGTGGGTGAGGATGGTGGCGATCTCAGGGACTTCCTGGAGCATCTGCTGCTCCAAGGTGGAGACAAAGTCATGCGCATCGCGGAGGGAGAGTTTTTCGTCGACTTCAACGTGCAGCTCCACCTGCAGTTTGCCGTCGAGCTGCTGCACAGTGACCTCGTGAATGGCGGCGCTGGCGCGGGCGGCGACGGCGCGGATGCGGTCGAAGATGCTCTCGGTGGAGGTGGCGCGGGGAACTGTGTGGACGACGACATCTGCCCCGGGCAGGATGAGTTGCACGGCGGCGGTGGCGGAGGCGACGATCTGCTCGGAGCGCTGGAAGGTGAGGTTGCGGGCAAGGCCAATGGTGAGGTCCACGAAGTTTTCGCTGCCGGAGTGGCGCACGCGAACACGCTCCACGTCGTGAACGCCGTCAATACGGTTTAACTCACGCACCAGATCGCGGCGGGTCTGCTTGGGGGTGGCGTCCAGCAGGGCATCGACGGTCTGGCGGGCGAGCTGCCAGCAGGCGTGCAGGATGATGGCGGAGACGATGAGGGCGGCGATGGGGTCTGCCAGTTGCAGGTACGAAAGATGCCAGCGGGCACCAGCCCACGCGCTGATGAGTCCGATGAGGACGGCGGCGGAGGACCAGATATCGGTGCTGAAGTTGAGTGCGTCCGCTTCCAGCGCGGCGCTGTGGTAGCGGCGGGCGACGCGCAAGAGGGCGCGGGAACGGTAGAGATCGACCGCGATAGCGAGGATGGGAACGACGAAGACCCAGGGGTTGAGCTCAAGCGAGGCGGTGTGCCGGAAGATGCGGTGGAT
>DASWOP010000234.1:0-3352 GCA_036404255.1 Acidobacteriaceae bacterium
GTTGATTTTATTGGGGAAATTAGTTGCTTGAGTAGTGGCGTAGTTGGTATGTGGGAGTTGGTATTCTTAATAGGTGGGTGAAGGTTGATGGCGCGATTGGCTTTTGAGATTCTTCGCTGCGCTCAGAATGGTAAAGCAAATACAACAGGACAAAACCAAAGACAACGGCCTTCTTTGGGTTGTCGGTTGTGCGGCGATAAAGACAACTACTGAGATCCTTCGCTAAACGCTCAGGATGACGGTGTGGGGGATTCGGGAATTGTGGCGAAGGGGAGAGGCGGCAGGAGCGTCGCCGCTTTGCGACGATGTCCCACACATCGCATGAGGCCGCGATGTATGGGGCACCCGCTCTGTGGCTGTGCACCCGAATTTGTGGCGATGGGACTTTTGATTAAGCTCAGGAGGATGGGGTGGGGAGGGTGATATTTACGATGTCGGCGGGGTTGCGTTGGGATTCGAAGTAGTCGTGGATTTTGGTGGCCATGGCGGTGGAGACAACGGCGGTGAGGGCGTCGATGCCGGCTTCGCTGATGCCGCGGATGCTGCCGAAGTGTTCGACCAGACGGGTGCGGGTGCGGGGACCGAGTCCGGGGATGGCGAGGAGTTCGGTTTCGCGGTCGCGGATCTCGCGGCGCTTGCGATGGTAGGTGACGGCGAAGCGATGGGATTCGTCACGGATGCGCTGGACGAGATGCAGGACGGGTGAGCGGCGGTCGAGGACGACGGGCTCGTCGTCTTGTCCGTAGACGTAGATGATCTCTTCCTTTTTGGCGATGGAGGCGAGGGGCTGCAGGGTGATGCCGAGGGCTTCCAGCGAGGCGTAGGCGGCGTGGAGCTGGCCGAGGCCACCGTCGATGAGGATGAGCGAGGGCATGGGGCGCTTCTCGTCCTGCAGGCGCTTGTAGCGGCGGGTGATGATCTCGCTCATGGAGGTGAAGTCGTCTACGCCGGTGACGGTCTTGACCTGGAATTTGCGGTAATCAGACTTCTTCATTGCGCCGTTTTCCCAGACGACCATGGAGGCGACTGTCTCTGCGCCCTGGATGTGCGAGATGTCGAAGCACTCGATGCGCTTGGGCAGATCGGGGAGTGTGAGTGCGTCTTGTAGCGCTTCCTGAATGGCACGGGCCGAGGGCTGCAGGGTGCGGAAGCGCTGATCGTAGGAGAGCTTGGCGTTCTGGCAGACGAGATCGACGAGGGAGCGCTTTTCGCCGCGTTGGGGGACGAGAATCTCCATGCGCTTTTTTGATTGCTTTGTGAGGGCTTCGCAGAGGAGTGCGCGGTCGGGGAAGTCAACCGGGACGAGGATGGCTGGGGGGACGTAGGGCTGATCGAGGTAGAGCTGTTTGAGGAAGGCGGAGAAGAAGCCGCCGGGGCTGAAGTCCTGCGCGGAGGGTGAGTGGCTCGTTTCGCTCGCAGAGGAAAAGACAGAAGCAGATCCCTCCGCTTCGCTGCGGGATGACAAATTATCACTGGAGGGTGATGCAAACTCCGTCCTTGTTGATTCGTGGTGGTCAGCCCAGGTCTCAGAAGCGAGACCTGGGGCACCCACATTGTCGCTGAGGGAAGAAAAAGCAGATCCCTCCGCTTCGCTGCGGGATGACAAAGTGTTTGGGGTGGAGGCAGATTCGTCGCCTTGCTCCGGCTCTTCCTCGAAGAATTCAGGCAGGTCTTCCCAGAAGAAGTCGCGGCGGTCGACGATTTTGCCGGCGCGCATGTGGAAGAGGTTGACGGCTAGCATCTCTTTTTCGAAGTGGAAGCCGAAGACGTCGGCGTCTTCATCTTCGGCGCTGGCGATGCGCTGTTTTTCTTTGAACTGATCAACGGTGCCGATGAGGTCGCGGTACTTGGCTGCCAGCTCGAAGAGGTCGCTGTCGGCGGCCTCCTGCATGCGGAGGTGGAGAGATTTCTCAAGCTCTTCGACGCGGCCCTCGAGGAAGAGCTGGGCGTCGCGGATGGCTTCGGCGTAGAGATCGGGCGTGGTGAGGCCTTCGACGCAGGGGCCGAGGCAGCGCTTGATGTAGTACTGCAGGCAGGCGCGAGGATGGTAGCGCGAGAGATCGACCTTGCAGCTGGGAATGAGGAAGCTGCGGTGGATGAGATCGACCAGGCGGTAGGCGAGGTTGCCGGGGAAGTAGGGGCCGAAGTAGGCGGCGCCGTCTTTGCGCAGGCGGCGGGTGACGAAGACCTTGGGGTGGCGGTCGCGCATGGTGAGCTTGACGTAAGGGTAGGTCTTGTCGTCGCGGAGGAGGATGTTGAAGCGCGGCTTGCGCTGCTTGATGAGGTTGTTTTCCAGGGCGAGGGCTTCGTGCTCGTTGGCGACCTGGATGTATTCGATGTCGACGGCTTCGCGCATGAGCGAGCCGGTCTTGGCGTTGGCCTGGGCGGCATCGAGGAAGTAGGAGCGGACGCGGGCGCGGAGGCTCTTCGCCTTGCCGACGTAGATGACCTCGCCCTCGGCGTTCTTGTAGAGATAGACGCCGGGCTGCGCGGGGAGAGTGCGGATTTTCTCGTGGAGATCCATGCGAGGTTGTAGTTATTTTAGATGCCGCAGGAGGGGCGGCGACTCGCTCGGCATTAGATTGGAGGCGTTTCTGGACAGTGCTCGGCAAGGCAGGGGTCGTCCGCGCGCTTGCGGGTATCGATGTCTTCCACCGTACCGTACCAGCGAAGGATTTCTCCTGAAGGGCCGAAGTGCGGCGAGCCGCAGGAACGCATCCACTTCCACTCGCCATCGATGCTCTTGACGCGATATTCGATATCGATGGGCTTGCCGGTTCGCAGGGATTCGCGCATGGTCTTCATGGCTGGTTCCAGATCTTCCGGGTGCAGCGCTTCCAGCCAGCTCAGGTTGCGCATCTTTTTCCTGCTTAAATCCGTGCCGGGAACCCACTGAGAGCTCATCTGCAGGCTAGCGCCTTGTGCGTCCATCGCCCAGGGAACCTTGCTCTTCTGCTCGTCGATGGACTGCAGGCGGTCGACGCTCTGCCGGAGAGCCTCTTCTGTTTCTTTCGTTTTGGTAATATTCACCATTGCAACGGAGACGCCGATGACTTCATCTGCCTCATCCCACGCGGGCTGATACGAGAGCAGAACAGTCTTGTTCGGCTTTCCCGGAATGGTGGAGGGAATGGAAACCTCAACATCGGCCATTGCTTCACCTTTTAGGGCGCGGCGAAGGTGAGGCTCAACTTTTGGGAACATTTTCGGGAGCATCTGCTGCACGGTTTTGCCAAGGTGGGCAGATACCGACGCACCATTCATCTCCGCAAGCTTCTGGTTCAGGCTGACATAGCGCAGGCTGCAGTCCAGAAAACACAGGCCTACGGGGGCGCCGTCGTAGATGGCCTGC
>DASWOP010000235.1:0-7229 GCA_036404255.1 Acidobacteriaceae bacterium
AGAGGACAACAATGACGACAACAATAAGTACGGGCATGTTCAGATTCAGGTTTTCCACAAAGCCTCACGATGCGCTGTCAAAAGGGACAGGCGCGAACGCTTTGATTGTAACGCAGAGAGTGTACGGGGCCGGGGAATGTCGATCCTGGACGGTAGCGTCGGGGATGCATAAAAAACCGGATCTCAGGTTCGAGATCCGGGTTTTACGTTTGTGGCGAAGGACTAGAAGCGGGCGTAGAAGCCGATGGCGGGCTCGAGGGTGTGGGTACGGGCTCCGCTGGTGAGGTAGTTCGCCTCAAAGTCCGGCGCGAGGTAGAAGAGCTGGCGCACCTGCGCGCGGGCTCCAAAGTGGCTGTCGCCGAAGTTGTAGTCTGCGCCGAGGTTCCAGTAGTAGGTAGCGCGGAACTGGCGCCCCAGGCCCTGACCACCATTCGGAGTGGGAACAAAATCGGTTGTGCCAACGCCGGCGCCGGCATAGGGCTTGAATCCGGCGTAGGTGCCGGGAGCGTGTGCCACGTACCCCCAAGTCAACTCTTTGACGTTGGCTTCGATGCCGAGAGGCTGAAAGTTCGGAGTGCCCACAGTGTTGAAGTTGTACACGTAGTTCTGGGCAAACCGCGAATACTTGTAGTTCATCTCGGCACCAATCCATGGAGACTTGGTGTAGCGGAGCGTGATGAGATAGCCGGAGGCCGTGGACGGGTTTTGAGACTGAACCCGTTGGCCGGAGGTGGTGGCGGTATCTTCCAGGGGAAAGGTCAGACCGAGGTCAATGCGGCTGAGAATGCGGTCACGGGTGCGTTCGGACTGGGCATTGGCGGCGGTGGCGGCCAAGAGAACGACGAGAGAGAGAAAAAGGAAACGGCTGCGTACTAACTTCGACATGCTTGCAAAACTCCTGGCTTGGGCGCCGTTAGGGCGCGGGCAACGGCGTAAGGCCGCTCATTTCAGTTTACTCGAATGTGGCCGGAGAATCGCTGCCCCGGACGGTTAGGACCAAGTTCTGTACCGCAATCACGCGGACGGTGGCCCCGGCAGGTTGGGGGGCGGCGGCGGGTTCGACCTGTGCCTGCCAGAGTTCGCCGCGGACCAGCACCTGACCGGCAGGGGCCAGCGGCGTCTGGGCAATGGCTACTGCCCCAAGCAGGGCGGTGGGGCCGGTCATTACCTTGTTGCGGCGTGCGCGCAGGGCAATGACAGCCAGAAATGAGGTAATCAGCCCAAAACTGAGGCCGGTGGCGATGGCGACGGAGAGGTGGACACGCTGTTCGGGAATGGGACCATCGACCAGTGTGAGCAGAGAGAAGACCAGGGCAATGCTTCCGGTGAGGGCAAGAATGCCGTGGCTGGGGAATTTGGCTTCCAGCACCAGAAGAACCAGCGCGGCCAGCATCACGGTAACGGAGGCGAAGTGGATCGGTAGAAGATTGAGGGCGAAGAGCGATAGAAGCACCAGAAGTGTGCCGACGGAGCCAGGCAGAATGGTGCCGGGAACGTTGAATTCAAGATAGATGAGCAGAGCGCCCGCGAAGAAGAGGAGGACGGCGAGATTCGGGTCCATCAGCTTGCCGAGGATGCTCTCACGCAGGCTGGGAGGGAACTGGTGGACGGTGGCGTGGTTTAGATCGAGTTGCGCGATGGTGCCGTCAAAACGCTTGATTTGCAGGCCAGGGGCGACGGCAAAGAGCCCAGCTTCGTTGGGGGAAACGGCGTCTATCAGCTTGAGTTGCAGCGCTTCGGTGTCTGAGTAGGACTTTGAATTGCGCACGGCGTCTTCGGCGGCATCTGCATTGCGACCGCGGCGGACGGTGTAGGAACGGAGGAAGGCGGCGGCATCATTCTCAACCTTCTGCTTGAGAATGGGGTCCATCGTCTTGCCTTCGAGGATAGGGTGAGCGGCGCCAGCGTTGGTGCCGGGTGCCATGGCGGCAATGTCTGCTGCTTCGAGAATGAAGAATCCGGCAGAACCGGCGCGGCTGCCGGAGGGCGAGATAAAGACAATGACTGGAACGGGCGATTGCAGGATGTACTGGACGATTTCACGGGTGGAATCGAGCAGGCCGCCGGGGGTATCAAGCTCAATGAGGACGGCGCTGGCGTGAATGTCTGCAGCGTGCGCCAGACCACGCTGCACGTAGCCTGCGCTGACGGGCTGGATGGTATCGCGCAGGGTCAGCTTGAGAACGACGGGGCTCGCGGTAGAGCTGCTCTGGGCGCTTCCGCACACGGCTGCGGCGAGAAGGAAGGCAGCGGCGGCGAAGGCGCGGAGGCAGGGCTTCATGGCAGCTTCTGACCCCGGGCTTCCAAGGCGCGGCGCATGCCGGTGGCGGCGGAATCGCCGGGTGAAAGTTTAAGCGCATTGGCTACGTAGGCGGCAGCGGCGGGAAGGTTATTTGCATCCAGCTCGAGCTGCGCGAGCACGAGGTATGCGGGCACACTGGGCCGAAGCTGCAGGGAGCGCGTTGCCTCGGTGCGCGCATCCGTCAGATTGCCGCTTTGGCGGGCAAGCCGGGCGAGGCCGACGTGGGCGCCAGCGTTATTGGGATCAGCGGCGATGGCGGAGCGAAACTCACTCTCCGCCTCGGGTACAAGGCCTTGATCGAGATAGTCGTTTCCGAGCTGTGTCAACTGGCCAGCGCGCTCTGCGGGCGGAAGTGCCGCCATGCGCAGGGTGCGGATCTGGTCCAACTGGAAGGCGGCCTGGCGGAAGCTGGCTTCAGAGTAGGTGCGGCGAATCCGTTCCAGGGGATCAAAGGCATCTTTACCGCTGGGAGGAGCGCCGGCAAGCGCGGCAGCAATATGATCGCGCAGAGCCACGGCTTCGGTGTCGTTCGGCTTGCGCTGGAGTGTAAGCAACACTTCGCGCTGGGCGCCGGGATAGTCTTTGCGCCGGTAGAACGCGACGGCGATGTTGAAGTGATAGTCGGAGTCCTGCGGGTCTGCCGCGGAGGCTCGCTGGAAGAGTGCGCCAGCATCTTTATTCTGGCGGCTGACCGCGACGGCTTGATTATTAATGACTTCGGGCAGCGGCAGCGCGGCGGCAACGTAGGCGAAGGATTTTTCCGCGTTCGCGTATTTACCGGTGTTGAAGAAGGCCAGTCCACGGTAGAAGCTGGCCTCGAGCGCGAGGGGATTGCCTTCTGGAAGCTTGGCCAGTGTGACGGCTGCCTGCTCATACTCCTGATTGGCGTACTGCAGCTTGCCGAGCGCGAGAATCGCCGCGGAGTAGTTCGGCTGAAGCTGCACGGCGGCCTGGAAGTGGGTGGCGCTATCGGCGGGGTTGCGATCGACGAGGCCGCGCACGTAATCCTCAAATGCATTGAGCTGCAGGCCAGCGGACGCTGCCAGGAATGTGGCCTGTGCGACGTTGTAGGTGGGATCGATCTGGCGTGCGAGGCTCCATGCCAAGGCGTTTTCGAGATCGAGCAGGCGAGGGAGCGGGGTGGAATCCTGAATGGGCGCGCCGAGTTTCAGTGCGTCCATTCGGAGGACCTGGGCCTGGGCCTGAATGCGCAGGTCGGGTGCGGTTCCGCTGGTGGTAAAACTACCGACGATGACGTAATCGGCGTCCAGGGTCTGCGCGATGCGAATGGTGGTGGCTCGGGTGGGCTTGAAGTCCAGCGGCAAACCGAGGTGATCGAGCGCGTACATGCGATCGTCGCGGGTGATGGTAAGAAAGCTGGCGGAGCCAAGCCGCTGATTGATGATGGTGGGAAAGGATTCGCCGATCCAATCGAGGCTGGGCTGGCCTGAATGATTCTCAAACGGCAGGACCAGCACGACGCGGCCGCTGGAGTCGCCATTGCTGCCGGCGGTGTTCTGCGCGGTGGCGGGCAAGGGGAGCAGGAGCAGCGCAAGAGCAAACGCAAGGGGACGGAATGTTCGGCCTAAGACCACGTGCTGATTATAGTTGCCCCGGAGAATCTTCACCGCAACTGGGCCACGCTGCCACGATCCAGACGAACCACGGCGGCCCACTGACCGTTGCGCTGGGCCTGCCAGACGATGCTGCCGTGCAGAACGGCGGCGGCCTGTGCGGGGAAGAGATCGCGGTGGAAATCAAAGTATCGGGTGGCCATGGTTTCCTTGCGTCCGCGCAGACTGGGAGGATCGTACTTGGTGGAAAAGATCAGCGCGGTATCGAAGGTGTCTCCATTTGCAGCCTGTTGCAGTTGCGGCAGGGAAAAATTATCGATGGCTACGACCTGGATGGGTTTGCGAACGTAGCCCAGTTCCGGTTTACGCAGTTCGTCGCTCATGGGCCACGCCGTGAGCACGGTGGCCTGTGGCCATCGCTGAACGATGAAGGAGGATGCCTGCTGCTGGAGCACAATCATGTCGCGGTAGGCGAGGTTGTCTTCCGGAGCGAAGTGGTAGGGAGGATTAACGTGGATTCCAAAGATGAATGCGGCGGCAGAAAACGCGGCGAACGGCCACCAGGAGCGAATGTGGCGCATCCACGTGGCAACGCAGAGCAGAAGGATCAGCGGATAGGCAGGCAGCAGATAGCGAGTGAGCAGAGCGCCGCCGAAGACGGAGAAGAAGATCCAGTTTCCCGCGAGAAGGACAGCCAGCGTGAGCACGACGCGGCGGGGCAATGCTGGCCGAGCGTGGGGCAGGACCGGCAGAAAGAGACAGGCCAGCGCGCAGAGCACGGGAACGAAGAGTTCCATGTGCGCCGTGAGGTGGACGGCGCGATGGAAGAGCGCGAAGGCGATGCGCTGCGCGGAGAGGTTGGCGGTGGCGTTGTAGCGCAGGTACTCCGGGTTGCCGAAGGTGAAGCCGGTGACGTGGCGGTGGTAGGCGTACCAGGCTGCAAGAGGTAGCAGCGGCGAGAGCAGGGCGGCGATCGTCCCCCAACGCAGGCCAAGGCGTGGACGAGCGCGGGTGGCGCGGAGGATCTCAAGCAGAGCCAGCAACAGAGGCATGCCCAGGGCGGTCTCTTTTGAGAGCACGGAGAGGCAGAAGAAGAGTGCGAGAGCGACGAGGGAGAGTGGCGGTGGCGCGGGCTGCTCGATGTATACGAGATAAAGCGCGATGCCCCAGAGGGTGAATGCGGCGGCGAAGATATCGGCGTGGGCGAGTGTGCTCTGCGCGAACCAGATGGGATAGAGCGCGGTGAGCAGCGTGACGGTGGCTGCGCCGAGTTCGCCGCAGAAGGAGCGTGCGATGCGATAGACGGCCAACAGAGCGAAGGCGGTGACGAGGCAGATGGCGGTGCGGGTTCCGCTGGGCACAAAGCCGGAGAGATGCCACCAGGCCGCGAGCAGAACCGACGGCAGCGGCGGGTGCGCATTGCTCAGAGTGCTGTAGGGAATGAGCGTGCCGGTGCGGAAGAAGTCAAAGGCGGCGGGGATGTAGTAGCCGGATTCGTCCCAGAAGTAGGGAAGGCGCAACAGGGTGATGTGGGTGAGGTATACGAAGACGAAGATCGGCGGAAAGAGCATCCACTGGGGGAGCGGGCGCAGCTTGACCGAAGGCGGATTCAATTCGCTGGATTGGGCTGCAGGGGGCACATGGAAAGTTTAGCGCGTTGCAGCTAAGGCCTAGTGGATGGGGCCGCCGGGTGTGATGACGCGAGGCTCCAGTGCGATGGGGCCGAAGTCCTGCTCGTACTGCGCGAGATTCTGGCCGAGTACCTGCACCAGCGCCTTGGCCTGCTGTGGGCTTAGGTAGATTCCCTGGAAGGCACGGAAGTTCATCTGCTCGGCAGACTCCTGCGCCATGGTGCCGAAGACGAGATGAAAGTCCCACACGCTCATGCGGACCTGGACGCTGTTAGAGTACCCGTCACGATATTCGGCGGTCTGCGAAATCTCGATGCGGGTGGCATCGATGGCGTGCTGCTTTGTCTGGTTCATGGGTTCCTTCAATTGCAAAAAAGTTCGGCGGAAGGGAACGTGTGCCCCGTGGATTGCTCCGCTCGCTCCTAAGTCTAATCCAGGATGAAGCATGGCAAGGCGCAAATCTGCCATAACTGCTTCAACGCCAATCGGAAGAGAAGGTATTTAAATGGGGCTTGATGTATGAGGTGATTGGGATTTGCAGATCGATATGAATATTATTGGAGCACCGGACGGGATTTGAACCCATGAATACTGGTTTTGCAGACCAGCGCGTTAGCCACTTCGCCACCGGTGCTCTTGATACGCCTGCTTGTACAGCCATCATCGCGCGATGGTTTGCGGCAATGAAAAACCCACCCGGCCGTTTGCCTTGGGTGGGTCAAGATGACGTTGAAACAAACTTCGTCTCAGTTACGCTTCTTCACGCACCCAGGTACAAACCGCAACAGCAGCGGCAGGTACAGGTCGTGATGGAGTGATTCGTCATATGTGGATACAACAATAACGACGCGGCGGCGCTGTGTCAAACCTGACAACTGCAACCCGTGGAAGCGTGACGCTGTTTCCATCTTCGTCAAGGCCGGTGAACGCAGGACCAGACGGGGCAGCTTGAAGGGGAGGGGCAAAATTTATTTTTGCAGCGCACCGTGTATGTTGCATGCTGACGCAATTTCCTGCGGCGATGCACCCGCTTTCCACAGTGGCCGCAATATAAACGTGCGATGAATGCTGGGCATTCTCCGTAGCGGTGGATAAGCAAGAGCATAAGGATGGCTATTTCGCCTCACATTCGCTGTTGCCGTAGTCGCCAACGACGGCTACTGTAGGCAAGCATTCAAAACATCGAAGGCACTTTCGCCTTTTACTGACAACTTGAGTTAGAGGGGACCTCGCACTGCGGTGCGTTCCTCGTGCATTCTGCCGAATCGTCAGCAACCGCAGCGATCGCTCCCAAAAGAGAGCGCGCTGTAGCCGCGACAATCCACACAGGTGCATGCCGGCACGCAGGCAAAACCACTTGCGCGACGTCCTCTCTTCCCGCGGGCCGCTTCATGCTGCCCGGCGAGAACCTGTCTGTTTCCAGGCAGACGGCGAGCTACGCGCTGCCGACTGCAAGGACAAACACGTCTTGCCACAGTGACCACGGTCCGCGGGCTCCCACATGAACGCCACCTCTCCAGCGGCCAACGCATAAGCGCCGGCACTGGGAAGGTCCATCAGCAGTAACCGGAAACGCCGGCTAACTGCAGAGCAAGGAAAAGCAATGCGCCCCAAGAAGACCATCCTCTGTGTTGATGACAATGAACAAGCTCTTTCAGTCCGCAAGTTTCTGCTGGAGACCCGCGGCTACCGTGTGCTCGCTGTAGGCACAGCGCAGGAGGC